>JBCCCR010000007.1 GCA_039033415.1 Pseudomonadota bacterium
AGCGAGATGAATGGTATTTCAGGGCTTCCTCAAACAGACGAACGGCTCGCTCTCGGACTTCCGGGGAATAGCGGGGGGATTTCTTGTTCATGACTCCAGTTTCTCAACATTTGGAGTCTCCAGGAAACCCGGGGTGGTTCATGATGAGGTAGAACCCCAATGCTAGAAAACACCAGTCTTAGCCTGTGTAAGATTCGCGGATGCGTACGCAGGAACCGTGACTCTTAGGGACACAATAAGGAAATTCAGATTAGTAGGTTTGCCTGCTCAATCAGCCAGCTTACACCTGGAATTTCCTCAGCCCTAATTCCAAACACCTCAAATCGATACATAGTGAAATAGATAAATACTAACCCAATAGTCATCCAACTCAACATGCTTGAGATAAACCGCAAAAAACCTTTTTTGTTTAGATCGGCGTCTCCATTGGTTGTTGGATCAGGCTCCCTGAGTGCTTTCCAAAGCGCTATAAACAGGAGAAACACGACATAAAGGAAAAACACCCCGAGTGCTATTCGTGCCAAGAAAATAACTTCGGGATTGGCGTATTGACTGAGGAATTCAGACCAATTCAACGGATCAAAAAATAGTGCGAATGGCAAAAAGGTCACGAACGCAACTGACGAAATATTGAGTATGACCTGGATTGCAGTAGCAATCAGATCGTGCAGCGTTCCAATTAGATTTCCAAACGCCCTGATCGCTCTATTGATTGAATGACCAGTATGTTTCAGCCCTTGGGCTATGGAGTACACGACCTGACGAAAGGACTGGTTAATTACCCTGAGAACATTCATTTCCTTACCAGTTGAAGTGGCAATGGTGGTGTGATTTTATTCCAACTGCGCGTCAGTGCGAGCCCGCTCAGAAAAGTATCGGTAAGGTGGAATTCCCACGGAGCAATCGTTTGGAAAAGCGGCGCGCGGCGCCGCCGTTTCGCTTTCGGTGTAGAAATACTTATACCACACTGCCACCCTGGTCCACTGCCCGCCAGAGGTAGCATTGATACGGCCTGAGTTTTCCCGACACCTTCTTCCTACACAGCATACTGCTGTTCATACACCACCGTTGAGGCAGGATCATTGTGTGTATGACGGCGCTTCGGATTGTAGAACAGCTCGATGTATTCGAAGACCGCCTGCCGCGCATCATCCAGGGTGCGATTTTTTCGTCGTCTGATTTTTTCTTTCTTTAGGGTGCCGAAGAAACTTTCAGCCACGGCGTTGTCGTAGTGTCCGCGTCCGGTTGCATCTATTGACTAGTACGCTTAACTTCGGGGCTCAACAGCTGGAAAGCACAAATCGCAATGTTCTTCAAAAGCAATTCGGGTGTTACACCCTTACGAAATCGGGCTCTAGCGGTTCTCCTCGCTTATCCGCCGCTGGCGTACGGGGTGTTGGAGGCTACCCAGTTTTTTTCCGAAGAATTGCCAGTACTGCCTGCAGCGACCAATTCAATCGTACTGATCGCACTAACTGTGTTCTATCTATTTGCTGTGACGTTTACGTGGATTTGGGATGGGCGTTCGGCTAGAGCCACCGACGCTGTCCCACGTTGTATTACGCGGCGAGCTGACTACTACAAGGAGTATTACCGCCTAATAGAGGATGCGACAGAGGCGGTATTCATAGTTGGAGACGGGTTTTCTTGTCATGACGAAGAAAACTATCAGTACGCCAGCGGGTTGATCGCTGCGATGAACACTGCGCTCAAGAACGGCTGCGTAGTAAAGCGTTTTCAATACAACACGACGTTGAGCCTTGCTTGGCTGCAAATGCTGTGGGATTTAAAAGCTGCGCATGGCGACAAATTTCAGTTGTTCATGAAAAAGGAACTTGACCCAACCGCGCTGCCTTACGTGATTTGCCTCACTGATCCTCGAACGGATAAGGCTTCGGCCAATGTAATGTTTACACGCTCATCCGATACTACTCTGGAGGAGAAGAAAGGCGGTGCAGCGTTCATCGCCACAGGTCCGAACGACACCGAATTTGTCACGTTAATGAAGGAATCAGTGTCGGCTTTTTTCAGAAGCACCCACGCAATCGGGAGAGACGGACTAGCCAAGTTGCTTAGAGAGGTGCGCGACACACGCAGGGTTATGATCTACGAGCATTTGTCTAATCTCGAGTCCATCGAACTCGACTCCACTGCGTTGCGATCCGTAGCAAAAGAGCTTGGATTGCTCGACACAGATCTGGTGTTTGGTGTATCGGCTGAGATCCTGCAAGAGCGCGGTCAGCTTTATTTTGCGTTCGGATCGAATATGGACACTGCGCGAATGAACAAAAGATGCCCTTCTGCAAGGCCGCTTGCACTTGGCAAGGTGCGCGGCCGAGAACTTCGATTCAATATAATGGGCACAATCGGTGAAGGAAAAAACGGCGGGATCGCCAATATTGTGTCGGCAGACTCCTCGAAGTCTGTGTATGGAATTGTCTTTTGCGTCGATAAGGTCGAGCTTGCGGCTCTGAACGATCTTGAAACCAGCATGGGGTATCGAGTTGAAAACTTCGATGTCGAGATAGATGGAAAATTTGAAGTCAAAGCGGTGGCCTACACTACCGAGGGCGAACCAGATAACTTTGCGCCAACCGCTGCTTATAAGCAGTTCATCGAAAATGCGTTGGAGAGAAACAAGTTTCCGGAACACTACAAAAAGGAAGTGCATCGTGTCATGGATGGTTGATCTGGACTTGCGGCCAGGTTTTGCCGTCCTTATCTTGATGATGAACGTCGGTGCAAAGGCCCAATATCGAGTTACGTCCATATAGGCGTACGTGAGGAATCAGAATGACTAGATCGGTGTGATCAACGTGCGAACTTCCCGAGGGATTTTCTGCGACTTGTTTATGGCGGGCAGACTAAAATTGCGTGGCGTTCTATAGCTGAGTTAGTCGCGACTTGATCTGACACCTGGCTTGATGAAAGCGAGGGTTACCGGTTTTGATGAAAGTGCGAATTTTCATCAAAAACCTTAGGATACAACCCTCGAGGGTCAGTCTACATAGAGGATCATTGGAAACAAAATCGGATTGCTGAATCTGGCGGAAAAACTGGGCAATGTATCGGAGGCTTGCCAGATGATGGGCGTATCGCGAGATACCGATCTTTTCTGCGACCGACTTGGTAGCCGCCCAGCGGGATGAATGGTCCTTCAGGGCTTCCTAAGACAGACGAACGGCTCGCTCCCGGACTGCCGGGGAATATCGGAGTACTCTTTTATTCATAAACCCAGCTTCTCAACATTTGGAGTCTCCAGGCCTCCCCCCCGGGCGGGGAGGGGGTCAATAGCTGTTTTCGGCATCAAATTCCTCCAAGTACTCCGTTGCTCTAGAAACTGCTGCCAAAACTTCAGACGACGAGGTCACACCCAACGCGAACTCTAATAGCAATCTACACTTGCTGGTTCCAAGCACAGTGAAGACAGAAACCCCACAAAAATAGGAAATCTCGGAATTGGCTAGTTGCGAATCTCTTTTCGCTGGAGCCATGGCTTCCAATCTATTTAGGAAGCCTCCGAAATCACTCTCAACGGCCCCTGGATTCCTTTCAGAGAATTCAGCGGCAAACTGATTAGCCCGGTCAGGCATATTTCTTTCGCGAAGCTGATTCACAAATTCCATCGCGTAGCCAGTCTTTGCAAAGCGATTAGGCGCCGACGAGATTGCTTCAAGATAGTGTGTTTCCTGTACGGCAAGTAAATCCGTTGTATCGATTCTCCCTAGTAGGTAGCCTGCGAAGTGATGATCGTCGTGAGCATCTGAAAATTTGAGTTTCTGTAATTGCGTTACATAGCCATTTAGGCTGTTGGTCATCGCATGTGAATTCGCTAACGTCTTCCAAGCTGAGAGATTTTCGGGGTCGGATTCCAACACCATTTTCGCCCACTCTTCGCCTAACGCTCTATACTTTTCGCTTTCCTTTGAATGCGGAGGATAGTCAAATGATGCGTGGTTTAGATAGGCTCTTGCGATGATCGCTTGAAACCTTAGGGAAAATGTATTGGACTCCGCTCGTTGTGCCTCCAACTGTGCAAGCTTGACAGCACACCTTTTCGCAAAAATCTTGTTGCCGCCACAAAGCTGAAGCATCTCTTGTTCGAAATCAACTGTCGACGGCTGCGCAACCGCTAATGTTAGATTGAACCAGAGACACAAAAAGCCACAGCCACCAGCCCTATTCATGGGAGTACAGATATAATCGTCGGTCGGCAATCCGGCTCAAATGGGTTGGGCAGCGTATCGTGCTCGTAATATCTCAGGGCTGCTGAATCAGCCTGTCTTAAGAAGCTATCTCGGTTAGCTGAATTAGAAGCCTGAATATCACTTCGCGAAAAACAGTTGTTGTCGTTGTTTTTGTCGGCTAGCACCGTTGGGTTGGTGCTCGACGAAAACATCTGGCCTCGGCAGTTTACAGCTCCAGACGATGCCAAATTGGCTTGGGTGAAAAAAGGATGTGTATGAATAATATCATCCTCCACCCAATTAAAACCCGATATAGAACCTTGGCAGACATCACCAGTGCCTTCAGTACTCGTTATGTTTTGAATGAATGCACCCTGATCATTGCAACTAATGACAGCTCCGTATTCGTGCGGAACGTTTTGTGGTTGCGAATTCGCGAAGCCCTTCGCGGCCGCGGTCATTTGAGTGATGTTGCAAAAAGGTATTACATTTACTGAGAAATTTACGTTCCGGATATTACCTCCTTCGCACGGGCACTCTGCCTTAAAGCTCGCAGAATATACTCCGCTCGCTTGGTAATTCTCGGTTCCCGACAACGTCAGCCCTTGCGAAAATACAGGGTCGCCCTGTCCAGTGTCCCAAATCAGAAGGGGATTAGTAGAGCAGTTTCCCGTCAATACGCTTCCGGTAAAAAACACGTTAGCTCCTCGGTAAACAAAAACAGATGTAGTCGAAGTAAGGCTGCCCACGTCATCGTCCATTGAAGCCAATACTAAGCCGACGGTTCCTGCGCACGGGAGTGGCTCAGGATTGCAATTTATCGTGTAGTATTCCGGAGGAATAAAAAATGCGTTTGAGGGACGTTTGAAGTTAGCTTCATCATCGGTGTCGTTAGTTCTCGATACTTTGGTTCGTTCAAGCGCATTTACTATGGCGGATTGATTATCGGCGAAACCCCATTCGGACGCCAAAGCGAAGCCAGATCCACTGTTGTCTATAACGGCCCCATAAGTGCTGCCTATACCTCGGGTGTAACTGACATCCATGATCGACCCGTAAATGGCTGAGCTTCGAACTTCTAGTCTTTGTACCCCGCGCGTCCTAATGTCCTCCTGCTTTCGAAGATCGGGTTCATAGTCGTCATAGTCATAATGCCCAAGGAATTTTCCAGCATTTCTTACGCCGGTCACCCGTTGCAGAGGGTCATATGTAAACGTCAGATCGGATGACGCTCTTTTAACACGAATCGGATTTCCCGCGGCATCATATTCAACTCGCATGCTCGGGGCGCCCACTGCATCAACTCCTACTAATCTATTGGATTTGTCTAATTTGAAACTCTTCCTAACTGTTCGACCTGAAACCGTAGAGCTGATCGCAACGAGATTCCCAGATGCATCGTACTCGTAGTCTTCCACGTCTCCTTCATCGGTCTCTTGTCTAGACCTAAACCCCAGACTGTTGTATTGATAGCTAACTGATCCGCCATGGAAGAATTTGGTCCGCGCAAGTCGGCCAGTTGAACCGTACTCCAAAGTGGCGAACAATTCGCCGTCACGTTTAACCTGGTCAATTAACCCGATTTCGCTGTGCTTGAATTCATATTCAGCGTTATCCGACGAAAAAAACGTAAGGTCTCCGAATCGGTTGTATTGATACGAAAACTCATGAACTCTCGCGGCCCAGCGATCTTTAGTTACCTGAGATAGCAAATTTCCGTTGTCATCGTAAGTTTGAGTTTGGGTTGCATGTGCAGTGCGAGCAGTTACTACTTTTTTATGCCAGTTGTACTCGTAACCAACGGCAATTGCTCCGGAGGATTCATATCTGATTAGTTGTTCCAACCTGTCATCTTCAGCATATTCAAATTCAGCCTTCAGGACCCCATCCTCAATTAACTTGCTCACTCTATTTCGTGTGTCGAATCCAACCTCTGTGGTTAAGTCCAGACCATTTTTTATTAGATAGGTTAAGCCTTTTGAGTTTTGTTCAAATACCGACAGTGTATTTCCGCCGTCATACATCTCAGTTCGCTGTCCAATGTACTGGAATTTCGTAGCGACGCCTCCCGACATCATCGAAACAACTCGTTCTTGGTCATACTCAACCTCAATGGAACTGTTTCCTAACGGATCAATCACCCTGATCAGCTGGCCAGCATCATCGTATTCGTACTTCCACGGATTTCCCGCAACATCAATTACTTCAATCAACATACCGTTTTCACTATAACGATAAGATACCGACCTCTCAGACGAGTCGGCAACAGACTTTATCCTGCCTGTATTGATGTCCCGTTCCACCGTCATTTTCGATTTACCGCTTGTGAGTTCTGTTAGACGGTTGTTTGAGTCATATGCCAATTCAATTGTATTCAGATTGTTATCAACCACCTCTACCAGCTGGTAAGAGTCGCCAAGTTTGGCGAATTTCTTGACCCACAAATTTCGAAAATAAATCTCTATTTCATTTCCGACAAAAGAGATGTTCAGAAAGTCGGAGTAAAATGGTGTCTTAAGTGCAAGCACATCATCAGTTAGCTCCAACTCGTAAGTAGACCCGGACGAGTCGACATATGTGAAACTCAAATCGCTGTTAATACTTATTTTTTCATACGGGGCGAGCTTCCATCCCCGACCAAAGTCTGTTCCGTCCCGCGCAGATGAATCGTAAACACGACCCAGAACAATCGGCAGTCTGGCTAACGTGACAAGGTCTCTACGCAAAAAAGTTAGGTTGCCGTCCCCCACATTTACGTTATTTACTTGTAGCCCCCTAAAAGGGGATTGTTCATTTGGAAAAAAAGTTTGAAGTCGCCTGCGATCTGATAATTCGTTCAAAAATTCTGCGAACACCATAGTAGGGTTGTCCGACTCAGGAGCCGCAAGACAAGGACCCGTGATGTATAGAAGTGCAGAGAAAACAAGAGCAATTTGCGAGCTAGCGAGCGAGAAAAATTTCATTATCAACGCCTTATGACCTTTTTTCTTTTGGTAAATTATTACCCATTGGAAGTATTGTCAAAAGTGCAAATAATTTGGACAGCGAATGTAGCCACCAGCCCCGGCTGGGTAATTACGTGCGAAAACAGTCACTCAAGATCAGCCAAACGAAAGGCTAACCTCAGGTTTGCAGAGCGTTGATTAGTAAAGTCAACCGGACCTGCAAGACACTTATTCGGAAATCAGAGTGTTGCCCTACTCCATTTTACGAATGCACTTTACGTGAGTCCTCGAAAATGGTCTGCAGACGTACGATCACAAAACTCGGCTACCTTTGGTACCGCTAGAAACCCCATAAGAGCAAGGTAGGCCCCTGCTAACGGGTTCTACCGCATGAATTCGGACGGTTGAGTTAAGTGTGATATCCGCTGCTGCCAGCACCGAGCTGACCCTTCGTTGACTTAAGCCATGGCGCCGATACTTAGACCACGCGGTGCTCTAGCGTGCTGGTCTCCCCAAGACCGCGGTAACACCAGCGGCGCACCTCGCGCAGCGAGCCGGAAAGCAAGCGAAGCGTTAGAATGACCCTATGACTGATCGCAGATCCTTTTTGAAGTTCTCTGGTGCTTCGCTACTGGCACCATCATTTTTTGCCGCGGGCGCGGAAACCAATCAAACGCTTGCCCGACGGGCAATCCACGGAACGAGCGAACGACTCGCAGTAGTCGGTCTGGGAAATTCAAATGCGTTTCGTCGTGGCGATCGCCCGGTCGCGCAGGACTTACTGGAGCTTTATTTTCGCCATGGTGGCAATTACATCGACGCTTCAGGCTCAAGCGCGGCGTTTGTTGGCGGTCTCGCTAAGGAAATGAGTGCCCAGGATCAGGCATTCATCGCAAATTACCTAAGTCCTGATCAGCGCCAAACCATGCAACAAGCAGCTTCTACCCTCGCGAAAGCGCAGAGTAAGTCAGCGCTGGATCTCGTCCACACTCGAGACATCAAAGGATTTGCCGCGGAACAAAGCCGGTACCAGGCGCTCAAGGAAGAGGGGCTAGTTCGTTACCTCGGGGTCGCTCGGATCGGAAACACCGAGGTTCATGATTTCATTGGTGGCCTGGTTGAGGCAAAACGCGTTGACTTCATTCAGGTGAACTACTCGATTCTTGAACCCGGTGCAGCAAACCGACTCCTGCCGCTCGCGCAGGACAAGGGTGTCAGCGTTGCGATATCCAGACCATTCATCAATGGCAACTACTTCCGCCTTGTGCAGGACAAGGCGTTGCCAACCTGGGCGGCCGAGTTTGACTGTGATAGCTGGGCGCAGTTTTCACTGAAATATATTCTGTCTCATCCAGCGGTGACTTGCGTGCTGACGGAGACGGCGAACCCAAAACATGCGTTGGATAATCTTGGCGCCGGCTTTGGCCGGCTTCCTGACGAAGCGATGAGACAGCGCATGGCAACGCATTTGCGAAGCCTGATTTAGCACCGAGCTGCGCCCGATTCTGTTTTTGCGCTTTGCGGGATCGCTGAAACTGCAACGCCGAATTGCGGACCTTCTAGCCGGGACGGCCACAACACGACACTAAAGGTCGCCTAGCAGCAGGCTGCCTACTCAAACCCGTCTGCAAAGATGATATCGAGATCTTCGACCGCGTTGGCCCTAACCGCAAACGTGTACGGGTTTTCGTCGTCGTCGTCATTGGGGATGTTAACGAGCGCCGCAGTTACTCCGATGATCTCGGTATCAAAGGACACCTCGAAGGTCACGGCGTTGCCCGGCGGAATCGAATCGCTAGCCGGTTGCACCACGCTAAAGCCTGCACCCGGCACCGTGATGTCGTCGGTGAGTGTCAACATTCCCGTGCCTTCATTGCGGATCGTAAAAGTCCGGCTGACTGGGGAGCTGCCCACAAGCACTTTACCAAAGTCGGTGTTGTCCGTGGCTCGCGGCGTGGTATCTCCGTCCGCAATGGCATTACCATTGCCTTGGACGTCGATTTCTCCCGGAGCTTCGGTGACAAAAAAGAACCCCAGCTCGTCAACGATCACTGAGATCGTGTTGTCAATCGGGTTCACGATGCTGGGTAGCACCGTATAGGGGCCGTCAGCGGCCGGCGCGTGCACCATCAGCAGCGCGCTTTCATCCGCCGTGAGTAGCTCAGCGTCGATATAACGAAACGTCAGTTCCGCGCCCGACCATGCGCCACGGTTCGTTTGCAGTTGCCAGTGAACTTCAGCCGCCGAGTCGCCAAACGCGCCGCTGCCTCGATTCAGGGTCACTTCATGAGAAGAGGCATCGGTGCCAAGGTTAACAAAATCAAAGCCATCGTCGAAATCCATCCATACACGCGCGTCCGGCGAGTCGTCGTTGCTGCCATCACCGCTCACCCCCACCGCCTGACGGGGCGCGTCCCCGTTGCGCATAAAGGTGCGATACGTGGCCGTGAGTTCGGGCGAGGCGGTGCTAAACACCACATAGCTGGTTCCAGCAAAACCATTACTGGCGGACGCGCCCACAACGAGGTCCGCCAGCCCATCGCCGTTCACATCTCCTGCGCCCGACACGCTGCCGCCAGAAAAGTCGCCCGCTGCGGCACCCTTGATGGCAAACCCGCCACTGCCCAGACTGCCCAGGTCCACCGTGCCATCGCTCGATTTGCCGAAGACCACGTAGCTGGTTCCAGCATTGACCTCGCCGTCCGGAGCCGCTCGGTAGGCGCCAACAATCAAGTCCGCCAACCCATCACCATTCACGTCTCCCACGCCCGATACGCTCAAGCCCGAACGGTCGCCCGCTGCGGCACCCTCGATGGCAAACCCGCCGCTGCTCAGACTGCCCAGGTCCACCGTGCTAGAGCTAGTCTTGCCAAATACCACGTAGCTGGTCCCAGCATTGGTCTCTCCGCCCACATCCACGCGGAATGCGCCCACAATGAGGTCCGCCAGCCCATCGCCGTTCACGTCGCCCGCGCCCGACACGCTGCGGCCCGATCGGTCGTCCGCTGCGACACCCTCGATGGCAAACCCGTCGCCGCCCAGATTGCCAAGGGCCACCGTGCCACCGTCCGACTTGCCAAAGACCACGTAGCTGGTTCCAGCATAATTCTCACCGCCCGGATCCGCGCCGTCAGCGCCCACTATCAGGTCCGCCAGCCCATCGCCATTCACATCTCCCGCGCCCGACACGCTGCCGCCAGAAAAGTGGTCCGCTGCGGCACCCTCGATGGCAAACCCGCCGCTGCCCAGACTGGCCAGGTCCACCGTGCCACCGCTCGACTTGCCAAACACGACGTAGCTGGTTCCAGCACGATCCTCATTGCCCGGATCCGCGTTGTACGCGCCCACAATGAGGTCCGCTAGCCCGTCCCCATTGACGTCGCCCGCGCCCGACACGCTGCCGCCAGAAAAGTCGAACGGTGCGGCACCCTCGATGGCAAATCCGCCACTGCCCAGACTGCCCAGGTCCACCGTGCCACCGCTCGACTTCCCAAAGACCACGTAGCTGGTTCCGACTAAATTCCCAGTGCCTGGTGCGCCCACAATCAGGTCCGCCAGGCCATCGCCATTCACGTCGCCCGCGCCCGACACGCTGCGGCCAGAATAGTCGTTAGCTGCGGCACCCTCGATGGCGAACCCGTCGCTGCCCAGGCTGCCCAGTTCTACCGTGCCACCGCTCGACTTCCCAAAGACCACGTAGCTGGTTCCAGCGTAATTCTCATCGCCCTGATCCGCTTGGGCAGCGCCTACAATCAGGTCTGCCAGTCCATCGCCGTTCACGTCGCCCGCGCCCGACACGCTGCGGCCAGAATAGTCGTTCGCTGCGACACCCTCGATGGCAAAACCGCCGCCGCCCAAATTGCCGAGATCGATGGTTTGAGCTTGCGTTCGTGGCGTCGCTGTCAACGACAACGACAATGCCACCGCCGCCGCCAGCGGAAGCAGACGACCGCGCGGTCGCGCCGAGCCTAGGTCAAACTGACAAGCCACCCGAGCGTTTGCTGCAAAAATGGGGTATTGACTGTCCAATCGATAACCATTGGTTGCCATGGGGCTAATTGGTGCGCTGGAGACGAATAATGCGAGCGGAATCTGTCTCATGTGTCGATTGTTAAGCACATCCTGTGCTCACGTCCATTGCCTGAACTGCTAGATATTTTGAGCAGCGATCGTGTGAGTGACCGTGGTAGTGAACGTGTAATTCTCCGTTTAAATTGAGGCCTGTGAGATTTGCATCGATTTCGATTCGAGACACGAGCGCTTGGCGACACCAAGCGTACCCCCCTTCCAATTCCGTACCAGAACGCCTACATCGAACGATTCAATCGGAGCAACCGAAATGAAGTGCTCGATGTCTGGATTTTCCGAAATCTAGACGAGGTCCGAGAAATAACGTGGCGCTGGATGCTGGAGTAAAACGAGGAAAGAGATCATGACGGACTCGGTGGGCTAACGCCCGCAGAAGTCCTTTACCGAGCCAAAGTGCTAACTAACGAGACGTCTACTTGACGGGGAAGCTTACGCAATCACACAGGCGTTGCGACCGACCGAGGCGCTAGCTGCCGATGCCAAGGGTTAGGTCTTACCTGATTCGCTTTCGCTGTTTAAACAGCTATGGCCCCTCAAACCCGTCAGCGAACAAGGGATCGGGCGGAGTCACTGAGCCGTCCTGCTCAAAGGCGCCCTGATCGGCCAGATTCGGGCTGATGCGAAACAAACCATCCAGATCCCGACCGCTGCTGATTTCGCACTGATCAACGCTGACAGAAATGGCCGAAAGTCGATAGTCACCCCGGGCCGTTGTGATGAAATTGGGGTTGCCCAGATTCGGACCCAGAGGCACACCAGCCTGCTGAGGCTGTGAGTTGTTACAAGCCCCCGTGTAGGCCACGTTAGTGCCCACTGCCGGACCCTGGCCGTTGAGCTGTAGGATTGAGCTAAAGACACTGACCTGGGCGGTCTCGTCCGCGGCGCGCAGCGGACTTGCCACGTTGCCCGCTAACGTCACGTGGCGAAGCATCAGCTGCTGGCTGCCTTCGACCAAAAGTGCCGGCGCCGCGCTTCCCGGCAGACCGTTGTCGGCCACCAAAACGTTGTCCATTGTCGTCAGGCTATGCTCAGTGCCCCGGATCTCGATCACCGCGGCGTCTGCCTCGTTCAGGCTCATGGTCTGGTTGTCGACAAACGCCACCCGATTGAAACTGATGTTGCCCTCAGCCAGGTTATTGCTCACATAGAACGCGCCGCCGGTTGTGCTGGCGATGTTGTTCGAAAACATCGTGCAATACTCGTCGCTGGCCAAAGCGAATGGATCGCAGTTTGATGGCAAGACGCCAAATTGAAGACTGCTGTTCTGGGAGGAGATGGCGCCGCCCCGGTCGGACTGGTTTCCGGCGAAGCGCACATTGCGGAACGTTGCCGAGGCCACCCGCGAAAGGGACAAGGCTCCGCCCAACGCATCGGTACTGTTGTTAATGAACCGCGTATCGGTGACGTCCAATTGGTCAAGACGGGTGGCGCTGATCGCGCCCCCGTCGCCGATGGGAGACACCTCGTTAAAGGCCGTGTTGCTCAGGAACTGGGAGCCAACGATAGTCGCCGTCAACCCGCTGGTTTCCCCGTCTATATCGATGGCGCCCCCCGCGCCGGTAGCCTCGTTGCCTGTGAACGACGAGTTACCGATCACCAGGGTGCCGGCGCCCATCAGAATGGCGCCGCCACGCGATCCACCGCCGTCGGTGGCCCGGTTGTTGTCCATCGTCACGTTGTCCAGCGTCAGCTCGGTGGCGCTGGCGTCGAGCTGGAAAATGCCACCTCCTTCGTCGGCCTCGTTTTCGGAAAAGACCACACCACCCTGAATCAAAGCGCTGCCACCGATCAAATACAGGGCCCCGCCCTGGGAGTTGGCTGCGTTGTTCTGCAATGAGCCACCTTCCAGCGTCAGCTCACTTTCGAAACTGAATATGGCACCGCCCCTTCCCGTTTCGTTCTGGCTAAACATGCTGCCTACGCTGCAGAGCTGGGCGGCGTTGAGCGAAATCGCGCCCCCAAGAGAGAACGCGCTGTTTTCCATGAACATCACCGAATCCAACGTCACCACAGCGTCGTCCCCGGCGTGGATCGCGCCGCCGCCGGCGTTGGATGCCACCTGAGACGTTTCGTTCATGTTGAAGATTGCGTTAGCCAGGTCAACGGAGCCGCCACGAACTGCCAGGCCGCCGCCAACCCGCCCGGACCGGTTTGCGGCAAAATTAGCGCTATCGCCGGTCACGGTTGAATTGATGGCGTACAGGCCTCCGCCCTCGTCGCCTGCACTGTTGCCGATAATCCTGGCTTCCGTACCTAGGGTGATGGTGCTGTTGCTGGCGAAGATGCCACCGCCATTTCCGTCAGCGGTATTAAATAACGGCGGAAAAACGGTAGGTACACGGCCGATTCGGGCATCTTCAACCGTGAGTTGGCCATCAAACAGCGCGATGCCCCCGCCGTCGCCGGGTGACACTAGACCGTTGAGCAACTGCGTATCCCCGGTGAGGGTGAGGCGGGAAGCGGTGGCGCCCCCCTCCACGTAGATCAGACCACCGCTTAACGTTGCCGTGCCATTCTCGACGCTTACACCATCCAGGGTGACCTGGGAGGCTTCGGTGACAGCCAAAACACCGCCGTTGGAGGCCACCGCCGACTCGAGCGTTAGGTTGCGGAAGGTGACCCGGGCGCCATTGAGTACATGCGCCAGCCCGCCCACGCTGTCGTCGCTACCTCCTGCACCGCTTAGCACCACGGCCGGGAAACTGGCCGTGGTGTCTTCCGCCTCGCAGCCGGTAAACCCCGGGGACGCGGCGCGACCCGGCACCAGCACTAGGCTTTTGTCGATTTCCCCGATGAGCGCTTCATAGGTGCCCGGTGCGATGATGATGGTATCGAGACTGCTTGCCGCCTCCACCGCCGACGCCACAGATTCGTACGCACAGGGACCACCGTTGATGCTGGCAATATCTGGCGGTGGGAGCGTAAAGCCCTTAGGGCCCGCACCCCACCCTGAGGTCGGAAGCACCGCTACTAGCAAAAGAGCGAGGGGCTTAAAACGAGATCGCGCGATCATGTGACCACTCCGAGTTATCCGCTTGTATCAGTGCCTAATACGAAAACAGGAAGCGGGGATGACACGGGGCAGCAAAAAAAGCTCCGGGTGAGATCTCGGGCGAGACAGCAACGCTATTAGGTGTCTCAGTTAGAATGACCGACAGTCAGCGCTCACCGAGAACAAGGTTAGACTTGTCAGCTATCCGAACCACCAACTGCTCCTGGACCCTTTGATTTCGACATCAATCATGTTCGAGAGGAAGAAATGAACTCAAAAGCAATCCTGACCCAGCTTGTTGCAATCGCCCTTGCGCTTACCGGGACATCTGCCCTTGCCCAGCCCCCGGCCACCGTCCTTGAAAAAGACCTTGCCCTGATGCTGGACTGGTTTCCCGGCCGGTATGACA
Organism: Pseudomonadota bacterium; assembly: GCA_039033415.1. Lineage (NCBI taxonomy): Bacteria > Pseudomonadati > Pseudomonadota > Pseudomonadota bacterium. The sequence goes on from JBCCCR010000007.1 coordinate 14,623, forward strand.
ATTCGCTGCAGGTTTTCTGGGAACCGGAGCTTGAAGTGCCGGAGGACCACCGGCATGAGCGCATTCATTCCATTTTCCGACGCGTTGACCTTCCGGAGTTCGGAGAAAACGTCTTTTACGTCGAGCAATATGGCGACGGTGACCCCGCCAATATCTATCGCCAGCGCATCTACGCATTCACCGCCGACGCTGAAGAAGATGCAATCCGATTGAAGATCTACACGCCAACCGAACCTGATGTCATTGTTTCGGCCTTCAACAACACCGATTTGCTTTCAGATCTGACGGTGGCCGATACCACGACAAATGCGGGCTGCGACGTTTTCTGGCGTCGACAATCCAATCAGTTCATCGGCTATATGAAAGAGGGAGCCTGCCGCTTTGTGTCCCAGCGATCTGGCAAGGAGATAGTGATTACCGACGATCTGGTTCTGACCGACAGCGAGATCTGGATTCGGGATAAGGCAGAGACCGTTACCGGCGAGTACGTCTTCGGAAACAAAGCGGACGTCCACCACAAACTCCGGAAGATCCGCGCTTTCGAATGCTGGGTGGCTCGACTTCGCGGGACGAAACATGGGGACAGTGGCGAGGGCAATAACGACTGGTCGTTTCAAAGCGGCTTGTGGCTCCACGACCAGGGCGGGCAGCTGCAGCTACCTGGCGGAGAAGATTTTGAAACGGACGCGCGGCTGATTCTCCGCAGGATGGAATGGCCCACGGGATCCAGCCGCTCGTCACTGGTTCTATATGCCTACGAAGGAGCGTCGGAGCGCGCAGTCTCCTACGCGTGGGCCGAATATGACGGCGAGCGAATCGGACTCAATCTGCGCTGGATGCAGGCCAGCTGCTCTCACAAACCAGAACTGACTTACCAAAGCGTCGAAGGATAAGAAGCCCGCACCTGGTACGGCGGCCTGCTCGATGGAACGAATGGGTATGTCGAGGATAAATCGTTGCTCCGTAGTTCAATAGTGGAAGAGCTATTCGTTGACGCTGTTCAGATACGCCCTTAACGCGTGCGGATCCCAGCCGATTTGTTTTGTGCGCACACCGTCCGCATCAATCAGGAACCCAGGCGTGCCGACGAATCCCAGAATATCTAGGGCCGCTATATTGTTTTGGATTTCGCTCAGATTCGCCTGCACGACTGGGGCGATATTCGTATCGTCGATAAGAACACCGACGTGCTGCCGAATCGACTCGATCGCCTGGTGAGAGCCTATCCGCTCATCAGACGCCATCAAGTCGGCGTAGACCGCCTTGTAATGTGCTGGGTTATCAATTGAAAAGGTCAGTGCGGTCGCTCTTATTTATCCGTCGCCGAAAACCGGGACGTCCACCGCGACCAATCGAACGTTTGGGTAAGCGGCCAGCAAATTCGGCAGTTCACGATGGGCGACTCGACACGATGGGCAGTTGTAGTCGAAAAACTTGTAAATCGTAATAGCGCCCTTCGGATTCCCGGACACGCCGCCACGAGTCACCGCGCGGCGCAGTACACTGTCGACAAAGGCCTCGGTCGAACCCTGACTTTTGGCCACGGCTGAGCCCACGGCCGACAAAGGCTGCGGCGGCGATGCAGTCATATCCTGTCCACGCTCGCGAGCATCGATCCAAGTAGCAATATCCCGGCGACCGGCGGCGCTGACGACATGCGGCACGGAGTAGACGTTGAGCTCGACCTGGCGGCCGACCTCAATCAGCCGGGAAACTGCGAGGTCGGTGTCCTCTGCTCGAACACTCGGATCTCGTGTGCCGTGGCCGATCAGGACGGGCGCGGAGACGTCGGATACGATAGGTACGTCAAACGCCGGAAGGCTTCCAGCAAAGCCGACGAAGCCCGCCGCGTCCGACGGCCGCAGGAAGGCGGCGGACAAAGTCATCGTGGCGCCTTGGCTAAAGCCGACGAGGTAAACTCGTTCAGGATCAGTTTTAAGCCAGGCTGTTATCGCATCGATACCGTTGAACAGGCGATCGTTAGCTTTGATGATCGTGTTGGCATCAATAGCGGGACCACCTGCGCCGTTCGATACAGGAAACCAGGCATAACCTCGTGGCTCGAGCGCTTCGAAGCCCCGAATGGCCACATAGGTGTGAGGTGTTGACGGCTCGATGTTCACGAGAGTTGTAATCTGCTGCTCGTCCATTCCGTAGCCGTGCAGACCGACCATCAGCGCAGACCGTTCCGCCCCCTCCGGGGGGGACCGGAGGACGCGAAGGACGATCTCCCCTGATGATGTTGAAAGCCCTGTCGCCCCATCGGCCAGGACGCGGACGTTGGGCGGTTCACCCACGCTGTCGCAGGCTGTCAGCACTGAGCACAGCAAGAGCGCAACAAGACCTTTTCCCGGATACACAGGAACCAATCTGGCCCGACTAGTTACCGCCGCCGGCAGCCTGTAGGGCTGCGGTCTTCCGTGGATGAACTGCATCGTTTTCAATAAAATATTTCGCGTCGTCGACTGCGACAACAACCTGCTGTGTCATCGCACCGCGAAAAAACGCGATGGCCTGCGGTGGCACGCCCGGAGCAGTTGCAGCCGTTATCTCCACCGTGATCTGCGTAGTGTCGCTGTCGATTTCATTCACTAACCAGACAGCTTCGCCGTAAGTGACAAACGGCGGCATTCCCTGATCAATGGAGTATGCGAAAACACCCTTATCTTCATCATATTGGGTTATGGTTTCTTTCGTTTCGCCATTGAAGGAAGGAATGAAGCAGGCTCGCTGATCACCTACGATTTTGTCGCCGTTGCGATCCGTCACGGTAATCTTGCCAATGTTGCTTGACCAAACATGGGCGTCGCCAAAGCCGTCCGCGACAACCGCCCACACGTCGGCTTTACTCGCCTTGAGGATTCTCGTCTGACGGACGATCGCGGGATTGAAACCACTGTTACTGCCGTGGTCTGCATAACCTCCATGCTTGGCCGACAACTTCACGAGAGCGTCAGTCAGAGATTTGCTCATCGACACGCTGGCATCCGTTCCGGCAGCATTGAAGTAGTGATTCCAGGTCACCACTGACCCCTTCCTTTCATCGGCGGACGTGACTGTCAGCACCGCAAGGTGATCAGATATGTCCATGGGATTCGTATCGGCGATTGAATAGGCGAACGTACGTGACTTCGCGTCGTCGGCGAGTACGGTCTCGCTGACGCTCCCGCCGCTCCTGAGCCTTACGGTGCGTCGCTCACCAACCTTGGCGCGAGAGATGGAGTGAACGCCATCGAACAGGCCCGCCACGTTGTTTGAGTTGGTGAGATACTTCCATACTGCACCAGCTGATTCGCTGACTTCCGCCGAGCGGGAGAACTGCAGTGGCGCTGAAGTGTGCTCATCAACTTTTACAGCACCATCCGTTCTTGGCGGCATTTGTGGTGCGTCTTGAGCTCCTGCACTCAGGTGGAACGCTAGTACGGCAACTGCGACAAACATGGTCGTTAATCGATACTTGATCATGGGGATACCTCCTCTGCTAACGGCATGAGTACGACGTTAGTTATCCAATAGTTGTTGTAAAACAAGGCAAATAAAAAGGTTTACGCGGCTGCACGCGCTTTCTGAGCCTGCTTGGAGCTGGCTTTCTCAGTTTTTCGAGGATGAACGCGACCCTCCTCCAAGTAGAACTTGAATTCCTCCAGAGACTCGTCGATGGCCTTGCCGAACTGTTTCTTCATCATCCAGCCCATCAGAAAGGCGAACGGCTGCGCCAAGTCGGCTGTCATGGTCATTGTCGCGGCGCTGTCATTCGTACCAGCGGGTTGAATGACCCAGCTTGCCCGAATCGATTTGACGAAACCTGGCAGGGCCTTTCCGGTGACGGCATAGGCAATGAGTCGGCGACTCTCGTCGTAATCGACTATTGACTCATCGAACTCGCCCTGTGAGGTGCTGCAAACGCGCCCCCCCGCCGGTGCCCCGTTTGGTGCGGCGCTGTTGTTGTGCGAGGTTGAGACAAAGACGTTGCTAGCCCATTTGTCGACGTGGGCAAACTCGGGGCCGATGACCGCCCAAGCCTCGTCAGCCGATGTCGCGATCCTAATTTTGCGGTGAATTTCCATCCTTAACTCCTTCGTAAACTCCCGTTTTCGCCTAATTCCTAATTCCAACCGCTCACCAGTCGTCACAGTTTCCTGCGTCTGCCAGACTTGTTTTCCAACGTCGGTTGTATTATCAATGTCGCTTTATAGCGCAACCCTTTGCGTTTTACAACTCGCATTGGAAAACCACTCTCGGAGCCTTCGATGGCGCGACCCCGCAACTTTGACGAAGAAATGGCGCTGCAGGCGGCGATGCTGACCTTCTGGCGCCACGGCTACGATGGCACGACGTACAAAATGCTGTCTGAAGCCACGGGCATTGACGTCAAAGGACTGTCGAACGTGTTTGGTACAAAGGACGAGATTTTCGATAAGGCGGCCGGTGCCTATCGACAGATGGCCCGTGGTGTCGTCGCCAAGTCCTTTTCTGAACCTGGCATTGAGGCATTGATTGCATTTTTTGAGCGCATGGGAACGCCGCCTGCCTCGGATGAGGACATGTCAAACATGGGTTGCATGCTCGTCAATACGATTTTCGAGCTACATCGCTTTCAGCCGAACATGCGCGAACATGTCGAGGCGTACCGAAAGATGTGGTTAGTTGCGTTCGAAGATTCCTTGCGAGCGAGTGGCATCGCTAAGCCTCGTGAGCGCGCGGAATTTTTGGTTGGCTCGATGTGGGGCGCGCTGAGTGAAATTCGGTTGATTCGTTCGAAGACGGCAGCTGCCCCTCTCTCCAAGATTGCGGCGGAAACGCTACGCTCCTGGCAAACGGAAACAGCCGCATAGAGCGCAACCACTGCGTTCATCACGCACAACGCAAAGTACCGAATAGTTATATAATGGTCGTTATATAACTACCTCCTAAGTCGAAGACTTAGGAGGCAACGATCGGGAACCAACACATCCAAAGGTGGCCCTGTGGCAAGACCCCGTGAATTCAATGAAGACAACGTCATCGATGCTGCAATGCACTGTTTTTGGCAGAACGGCTTTGATGGAGCAACGATTTCCGATTTGGAGGAAGCGACCGGTATCAGCCGCATCAGCCTGTACAACACTTTTAAGGACAAGGAAGGATTGTATTTGGCGGCCCAGCGTCGTTATCAAGAGATGGCCTTCAAGATGCTAAGAGAAATGCTTGCGGTACCTGAATTGAGCTCGCTTAATCAATTCTTTTCGCTGCATCTCGATGGAGATCCGAGACAAGAAGCCGCGCATCTCGGTTGCATGATGGTCAATACGGTGTTGGACTCCACGAACGTCAGCGAGCAAGTACTTCAGTATGTGCGCTCTTACCGTGAGGGTCTGACAGACTTATTCGAGGAGTACTTGGAGCAGTGCAAAGACTGCGGAGTTATCCGCAACGACCTGGATCTTCGTGCCTGCGCATCCTTTATTCAGACTTCCATGTGGGGTGCAATGGCCGTGTCGCGGCTCTATCATGATTTCTCCGAAAACCTTCCGCATGTCTCAATCGTACTCGACACGATCGACAGTTGGCGAGTTCACGCTACTGCGAGATAGCTTCTAGGATGATGGACCCGATGATGTAGGGACGCACGGTAAAGCCCACCACCGGTTATGAGGTTAGTCGGGATTGGCTTTAGTTAGGATACTGGCTTGGGAGCCAACCTCTGCAACCGCGTCGCTAACGGTCCCGATGTCACGCTTGTTGGATTCGTCGAGCTGCGGCCAGTCTGGATGATCACGCAGCACCGCCAGCTCCGCTGAGAGGTTAACCTGCGAAAGTCGCACAAGTCTCCTGATACCGGTCACCTCACCGGCCAATGTCTGAACCAACTCAAGCGCCTGCTGCTCCTCGCCCAGCAGCACCAGCAGCTCAGCGCGCCCTATGACGGCGGCACTGGCTATGCCGCGGGCGCTGAGCGTCGCGTCATCTGGCAGCTCTAGAAGCACGCTTCGATCCCCTCGCGTCGCCCTTAGCTTCATGAGCAGCCCCTGCTTGTCCGGCCACGGTGCCTGGGACAGCAATCGCTCGTCGGATTCGGTAATGGTTCCCTGCAGAAACTTCAGCTCCAGGCCCAGCAGTTCGGGCGAAATCGAGTGATAGTCACTCAAAGTACTTAGGGCCTCGACCTGAGCCGCCGCCTCAGTTAAGTTCCGCGTACCTGCCAGGGCACTGAGGTAGTTAGCGCGAGCCACCGGATTGAGCGGATCTGCTTCGACCGACCGCTGGAGATAGCTCAGACCGGCGTCGTAAGCCATCGAGGCGAACGCGCGCGTTGCCAGGTCATTCAACACTAGCCAGTTTCCTGGATCTAGCTGGCGGGCTGATTCCAGGTGCGCCCGAGACTGACTCTCCAATCCTTCGTCCGCATAAATCCGGGACAGGCGAATGTGGGCTTCAGCCGAGTCAACCGCCAGCGTCGCCACCCGTTCCATCGCAAGGGCCAGATCAGGGTCAGAAGCCGTCTTGTCTAGCATCCGGTGAGTCGCCAGCAACCCCACCCAAGCATCGCCGTAGGAAGGATCCAGGCGTACCGCCTCCTGAAAAATGGCCAGGGCTCGATCAACATCCCCGGGTTGACGCCTATCGTAGTAAAACTTCCCGCGCTGGAACTGCAGCCAGGAGCTGTTCTGATGCGACGACGCCAGGCTCGCGCCTGCCACCAGATCGAGGCGTAGCGCCGCCGCAACCTCCACCCCAAGCTGGCGGCGAAGCGAGGCCCAGTCCGAGTGTGAAACCTCAAACCGGTGCGACCAGGTCTGTAAACCCCTTTCGACGCCGGTGAGCCCCACCTGGACGTGAAGCGCATCGGGCGTGCCGTCCATAGATCCGGTGAGTAGATATGCTGCGGATGACTGCTCCGCCAGACGGAGCAACTCCTCGGCCTGCGGACGAAGACCGTGGGGCGGCATGACCACCTCCACATCCAGTTCCCCTGCCAGCAGATGTCGCAGTTCATAAATGACGCTTTGGCCAAGGTGGGCCAGCATGGGATCGCCCGTAGCGTCCTGGATCGGCGCGAGTAGCAGGCGTATCGGCCTTGACGCTCCCCCGTCAGGCCGATAGCTAAATGCTGCGACAACGCCGAACACAACCAGGAATGCCGCAGCAACACCCGACCAGTGGAGACGTGCCCGCCGCGCCGAAGGCGCTTTTGTCGCCGACCCTGGCTCCAGGAGGTAGCCGCGTCTGGGTAAGGTTTGCAGGCAGTCTCGATGAGCGCCGAGTGCCCGACGGATATCGATAATGCACTGCGTAAGCGCTCCCTCGCCGACATCCGCAGCGCCCCACACGGCATCCAGGATTTCGCGCTTGCTGGTCAGCTGCCCAGGTCGCTGCGCCAGATATTGGAGCACCGCCATCGACTTGGGGCGGAGTTTCCGAGTCTGGCCATCAAGCAGCAGCTGTCCGCTGTAGAAATCCAGCTCGTAGGGACCAATTTTAAGAACCGACTTTGGCGGCGTATTCATGAGCATTTAGCAGATTTGTCGCATATGTATAGCAAATTTGTTGAGACTGGGCAGCGATCTAAGGTAACGGTGGTGCTTCCCAACTGAAACGAGGAAGCCCATGAACCTGTCCCTGTCAAAATGCGCGTTAGCCGCGCTTGGCCTCTGCGCCCTCACCCCGGCGGCGCTGGCGCAGTTCTCGCTGAAGCTGCCCACCTTCTCCGATTGGGGGCCGGACGTTGTCGCGCTCGACGCACCGGCGCTGGATGGTTTCGGCGGTGGCTGCCCCATTGAGTCACCCGACGGCTTGACCCTTTTTACGGCCCGCACTGACGACAGCGGATCGCTCAACCTCTGGAGTAACTTCCGGCCGATGGTGGACGCCCCTTTTGAGCCTGGCGCACCGCTGCCAGAGCCGGTCAATCGTGCTGAGGGGCCCGACTTCTGTCCCACACCGCTACCTGGGGGCGACCTGCTCTTTGTGTCGGCTCGCCCCGGCGGCTGCGGCGAGTCGGTGGACATCTACTTCGCCCGCCAGGACCCCATCGAAGGCTGGCAGGAGCCCGTCAGCCTCAATTGTGAGCCCCGAGGCCCAAATACACCCGGTACGGAGTTCAGCCCTGCGCTAGTAACAACCTGGAGGGGTACCTCGCTGTTCTACTCCTCCAATTTTGCCTTCGGCGACCAGGAACTGATGGAAAGCAGGCTAGGCGCAGGCGGATTTCGCCAGGGCCGGGCGCTGACACTGATCAATTCACCGTTCGACGACCGACAGCCCAATGTGACGGTGGACGGCCTAGAAATTGTGTTTGCCTCCGATCGACACGATCCGGGTAGCGGAAACTTCGATATCTACTACGCCAGCCGACCAAGCATCGACCAGCCATTTCGAAATGCGGTCAACCTAAGTCAAACTATTCCGCTGAGCACAGCGGACAGCAGCGAAACGCGGCCGTCTATCTCGCGCGACGGACGCCGGCTCGTGTATGGAGCTGGCGGTGTTCTTTACCAAAGCGAACGCGAGGAAGTTGAAACGGTCTGCCTTCCCTTCGCTCTCCAGCCGCGTTGCGACTGACCCGGGCGTGACCTTCTTCCGCGGCGTCCAGTGCACTGTCCACGGGCGCCGCGGTCGTATTGAACGCCGGTCACTCTACGCATTGGTATCTCCAGTGGTAAGTTGACGCGGCATTGGGTCCTGGAGCTTGCGGTTCGCTTACCCCGAGGAAATTTTGCGGAAGCGCTCGGGTGACGCCCCGCCCTGACGGGGGCGAACTTGACCGCTCAGTTCAAAGTTCATGTCATGCCGAAGCAGTTCGTCCGCCCTCAAAACGCCATGACCCTCCACCAGTATGCTAGTGGGCGTGTACGAACCGGTTATGCACTGCCCCTTGCGAGTGCGGCCATCGAAGTGATCACCGAGCCAGCGCCAGTACATACGACATTTTGGGTTCACACGAACGTCGTTTTCACCAAGTGTGGCTAAAGAATCCAGAGAGGATTTGAGATCTCCGAACTCCCCAGGATCCAGCAGAAACAGAAACTCGTGTTCAATCTCCTGGCTGGAATCCAGCCACCGAAACCGGTGGAGCGCCACGCGAGTCAATGGGCCATCAAATCCGCCTTCGTTGAAGCTTCTGATCGCAAATACCTGACCATCCATCCCGGGCGTTTGAAGGGGAACATAGTGCATGGCGTAGTGCAGGTGTCGATCGAACTCAGGCATTGCGGCGGCAATTTCAGCCTCGACCTGCTGGCCGTTATCCCACTTACCAGCGAGCCAACTCATCATCAGATCAAACTGCTGATGTTCTAGTTTCCGCTCCGCTGCGCAACCCACCAGCAACAGAGTTAGACCGCAAGCCGACAGCCCATAATTCCTGCGATTCCCTTTCATTCAATATGGCCTTCTACTTTGCTCAGCAAATCCCTATGAGCAGATCCGCTCAGCGCCATCCTCGCACGACGCGGAGCTCGCCGGAATGGCGCAGCACCTCGTGCACAAATTCAACGCTCAGCGCCGCCCCGCCACCCGGGTCATCGCCGCGGAAGTATTTCTGATAGGTTTGGATAGCGAACGACTCCTTCGTTGTCGGGTCGGTGGCGTCGATGGTTACAACTCCAACGCCCCGGGAGGCGAAAAACGCCGCCGCCCGTCGCTGTTGATCCGGCGTGAGTGAACGCACCGGGACGTCAAAAACATATCCGCCTCCTTCCACGCCGGCGAACTGTACGTAATTACTGGTACCCGGTATCTCAACGATAACGAAGTCGTCCCGAGCCTGTGCCTGCATCGATCTGACCGCCACCGTCAGACGAACCACATCAGCCGTTCCTGCCGCTAGGGAAACCTGCATCCCAGTAGCCAGCAGGGCGCAAATCAGGACGGAGGCACTACACGAACGTGCATGAGCGAAATTTAGGAGCGGCATACTTGCATACTCGGCACCGTTCGCATGAATCATAGCGTAACGATCCACAAAACTAGACCGTTTGAAATTCTGCGCCAGCCTTTGGACGGGAGCTCTCTGTCAGCTTCAGCAACAAGCTCACTCGGCCCGCACCAAATCGACCAGGGTTTGAAATTAAGGCTCTGGCAAGGTTCATATGCCGAGCACACCGTGACCTGAGTAGGCTCCGGGCGGCTCGATCCCCCAGTTAACGGCACGCAGCAGGTGTCCCAAGATCAGGCGATCACGGGCCCTAAAGTTGAGAAAAGGAATCGGCGCATCTGGAATTCATGGATCGAACGTAGCCCAGAAAAAGACGGAGCCTGGACTCAGAGAACCCCTCGACTCAGGGGTTTTGCACATTGCCAGAGCTAGCCTTATGCAAGGCTCCACCTCACTCTGCGATCGCGTTGGCCTGTGACCAGAGCGCGAAGCCGCTCTCATTCTATCGATCGAAGGAATTCCGGATCGATAGTTGACATATCAAATATATAACGCACACTACCTTCATGGCCCAAAACAGACGAATGATTTATCAAATCAACCTCGCCAGGCACACCATGATGAAAGCGTTGGACGCCGGGTGTTTAGAACAGCTTGGGATAACCACAACTCAACTCACGGCACTCATGGTGTTAAAGGAGCACGAAAATTGCCTCATGAAAGAGCTTGCCAATGCCCTGATGCTTGATAACTCCGCCGTCACCGGGCTCGCAAAACGCATGCTGGCCAATGGACTAATCGAACGGTCAACCTGTGAAACCGACTCACGCGCATCTCGTCTAAGTTCGTCCGATAAAGGCAAAGACGTATTGAAAAAAGGTATGACCCTGCTACAGGACCTCAACTCCGAAATGGATAAGGGATTCAGTGAACGCGAGCTCGACACCGTAGCTCGCTATTTGCAGCACGTGACCCAGTTGTTTTCCGGGAAGAAAAAGTAACCATGGCCCATAAACCTTCGAAGAGCCCCCTGCTAAAGCTCTGGAAAACGTTCGGTGGCAATGCCTTTGGACACTGGCTAGTCAGCCGAATCGTTTGTTTCAAGGCCCCCTATTTCTCGAGTATCAAACCCACCTTCAGGGATATACGCCCCGGAAGGGTTGAAGTGTCTTTTAAGAAGCGGCGGCGCGTGCAGAACCACATCGGTACGGTGCATGCCATCGCGATGTGCAACGCGGCTGAGCTGGCCGGTGGAACCTGCCTCGACGTGTCCCTGAATAGCGATTTCCGTTGGATACCGGTCGGAATGACCGTGCACTACCTGAAAATGGCCAAGACCGATCTTCGAGCCGTTTGTGAAGTGCCCGCTTACGACTGGGACACAGCGCAGGATGTCGTGATGCCCGTTAGTGTTACCGACGCAAAGGGCGTCGAGGTTTTCCATGCCGATATTACGATGCGCATCTCACTAAGAAGCAAGGCCTGAGCATGTATCAGAAAATCGCAGAAATCGGTGCCAAAGCCTTCGGCAAAGCTCGATTCTTTAAGGTGGGCTTTAACCTCTCACCCATGTATCGGCGCAGCACGGCGAAGATTATTGAAGTCGATGAGGAAATGACCTTTGTCAGAACCAGGCTGCCAATCAGCTACAAAAACAAAAACTACGTCGGGTCGATCTTTGGGGGCAGCCTGTTCGCTGCGGTAGACCCCATCCCGATGGTTCAACTCATCAATCTCCTTGATAGCCAATACGTCGTTTGGGATAAGTCCGCCGAAATTTATTTCAGGGCTCCAGCCAGGGAGGACGTTTACGCCGATTTCAGCTACTCCCAGGAAGAGCTCCAAGATATTCGACGGGCGGTTGAGGCCGAATACGAAACGGAAATCGTTAAAGTCACCCAGCTCACCAGCAAAGATCGATCGAAGGTGTACTGCGAGGTTAGAAAAACTATCTATGTGGCGAGCAAAGCTCACTACAAGGCCAAACTAGCAGCCCGACGCGCAAAGAGAAACCGCTAGCGAAGCGTTAGCTCCCGCCCTCACCCGACCACTCTGTCGGCGCCTTAGTCAACCACGAATCACGATATTCAGATGTGTCCGTTCGGACCAGCTATCACTGAGATGCGTTTCGGGGTTCTTAGAATTCTTCGAACCCATCAACAAAGACATCGTCGCTGAGTCGAAAGACCTGTAGATCGTTACCGGTATCTCGGATGCCTTCAGCAAAGGGGCCGACCGTAAGCTGATTCGACTGAAACGTGTCAGAAATCACCGTCAACGTATATTCCACACCCGCCAGAAGTGTAATCGCGTAGTTGCCTGTAACAGGATTGGACACTGAAAACTGATTGGGGCTGGCGAGCACAAATACCTGTACCGGCTGACCGGTCGACGCATCCGTGACGGTCCCTGACACGGAGATCGACTCTCTAGGGCAGGCAATAGACGTCGCCCGAGTCAGTCGATACGCCAATCCTCCGACCGGAATCGGCTCACAGTTTCTGACGCGTATCAGGCGGCTTTCTCGAAACAGCACGGAAACGTCCATGCTCAACTCAGCCGGCGCAGCATCACAGTTCCCCAACACAACATCAGGCAAAACGCTGTCGTCCGTAAGACGGCTCACCGGGTAAATCTGAACTATTGGATGAAAGGCATCCGGTAAACCCGCACTTAATGCGGTAACGCTAATTTCAGCAAAAACCGGATTACACACATTGAGCACATGAGCTGACCAGTCCTCGTCAGCATCGAGATGCAGGCTATGAAGCTGTTGATCGATAAATGGATCACCGTTGGAAACCAGTGATTCATCCAGATTGCTTGCCGAGACCGGGTCATCGTCAAACTCAAAGCGATCAATGGGCCAGCCTGGAACAAATATTGCCTCGCCCTCGGGCAGCGGTGTCGACGTCGGCAGCGGTCCACCAGTGATGCTCTCCAGCATAATGATTTGCGTCGGCAAAAGCTGCCGCAGTCCATCCGCCGTTACGGCGTTTGGATCAACCAGGGTTACCTGGATACTCCCCAGTCCGAAATCACCCACAAGAGGCTGAGGCACCATCGGCGTCAGGCTCGAAAACTCGATGGTGAACGTCCCCGCCGAATTGTCGACTTCGCAGCTAACCCGATGGGTCGAGAATATGGTACCTCCAACCCGCGATCGGCAGCTCTCGCTGATCTGTATCACCGCTGGATCGAACCCCAGCCGTAGTTCGCCACCGGCAACATTTTGCTGCCCCTGCGAATCAAACCGGAGATCAATATCTACCGTCTCATCGGGAGCAGCTACCCCGGCGCCCGCCTCAAACACCTGAGCTTCCGTAACCTGACATAGCACAAAGAGCACCGACGCCAATGGCAGCATCCGGCGGTCCAACGAGCACCGAAACTCGCTGCATCTTGAGAGCTGAGCCTGCACTGTTTTCCCTATTCCCCAACTAGACGCCATTCTTACATGTTCGCGATCACGTGTCCGAGCGGCTGAGCAGCAAAGAAATCTCTAGCAGGCCAGTGCAGCCGATGGATAGGCATCATAGAATCTATGCTCAGCTTTTTTGCTGGGATCAATAACCTTGGGAAATCCTCTGACCATCCGTGGCGTTCTTACCCGGGTTCATCGCCTTCAGAAGAGAAATGACGACTAAAACATGAGCGGCGACGCAAACGTTACGCAACTACTTAGACGCTATTGTCAGGGTGATACCACGGCATTTAGCGCACTATCCGATCTGCTTTACCCGGAGTTGAAGAGTTTGGCACATCGCCGTGTTCGCCCAGGTCAGGAGATTGGTGCGACAACGCTGGTGCAGGAAACCTTTATCAAGCTGCTTTCGTCGGGCGGGGTGAAACCCGAGGACCGGAAGCAGTTCTTCGGTCTGGCGGCGACCATCATGCGCCAGGTGATAATCGATGACGCAAGACAAGCTAAGACGCAAAAGCGCCAGGGGCTCGAGGTCGAATATGTGCCGGCAATCGGTCGCGACGACCAGCAGGTCAACGCAGAGTTTCTGTTAAGGGTGAACGAGGCACTTGATCGGTTAGCAGAGCAAGACAAGCGACTTGCCCAGGTTTTTGAGTATCGCTATTTTGGCGGGTATTCCATCGCGGAGATTGCCGACATTCTTGGATCGTCCGAGCGCTCGGCAGAGCGGTTTTGGTCTAATGCGCGCAAGTTCTTAGCAGCGCAGCTTGGCCGCTAAGACCGCATCGATCTCACTGACGAATTGAAAGCGCCAGCGCCTCGTCAGCCTTGGCCAATAGCCCCAGACGCTGGTACATATCCGCCGCGCGATTACCGGCTTGTTGCGCCGCCGGGCTCCGCCCATCCAACGCCAGGAAACGAGCACGCTGAAGCAGGACGTCAGCGATCAGGCGGTGATCTTTTTCTCCGAAGTTCAGCGCAAAAATTTGCTCCGCATGATTCAGTTGATCCAGCGCCAGCGAAAACCGCTTGGCGTCAGCCTCCAGCTCAGCTTGATCCGCAAGCAGGATCCCATAACGCGGATGCTGATCGCCCCAGATTCGGAGATAATGTTCAATCGCCTGGCTGAACAGAGAGCGGGCCGTTTCCGGGCGACCGGCGCTCAGCTGCGCCGACGCCAACGAGTGGAGAAAAACCACCGTCTCCGGATTGTCTTCCCCTTGAAAGACGCTGCTCTTGCGATGTACGTCTTGGAGTACAGCAACCGCCTCCTCATGGCGCCCCTGGGCGGTTCTGACCGCAGCCAATCGCGCCTGCAGCAAAAGTAGACGTGGCGTATCGGGCTCGGATGTGGATTCAAATCGCCCTACGCCGTCCAGCACGAACGCTTCAGCCTCAGCGAGCTTACCTTCGTCGAGCAGCACCGCCGCCAGCCTGTTGTAGAGCGACAGCGTACGAGGGTGGTTCTCTCCTAGCGACTCGCGGCGCCGGCTAAACGCTTCCTTTAAGTGATAAGTTGCTTGTTGCAGGTTGCCCAGGTGATGATGAAGCGAACCGAGCCCGACATGGCTGACAATCAAATCATTGTCGAGACGATCCAATAGCTCGGAACGCGAATGAAGAACCGCCTCTCGGTAAGTCAGCGACTCTGCGAGACGACCCTGATGGTGAAGAATGGTCGCGTACAGGTGTGTTTCTGCCAGAGCTCGGCGGGAATTCTCGCCATATAGCTGGGAAAACCCGCGCATCGCTTCAAGCTGCTGCTTTTCGGCTTTCTCAAAATCTCCGAATGAAATATGGATGCTGGCCATGTCCGACAACGCGCCTAGATATATCGGATCCAGCGGATCAAAGTCAGCTGCTGCGAGCTTAAGTCGTTGCACACCTAGCGCTCTCGCCTGCTCATACCGTCCGTCTCCGTCAAGTGCGTTGGCCAGCCGACCGAGAAACTGAACCTGATCCACGCCACTGGCTCCGGATTGCTGCATTTGGACCTTTTCCAGCTCGGCAACGGCCTTGCTGTTCATGCCCAGATTCATGTAGACATCCGCCAGGCTTTGCCTCAGCTGCCCCTCCACCTCGGGCTTATCGGCAAACACCGACCCAAGCGCGCCTCCCGCCTTGGACAAAATGTTCTTATCGATGGCCGAACGAGCCGCATCGGTGTAGTTCACCGGCTGTCCGGGATCTGCCGACTGGATGACCTCACGCAGCTGTAGACCGAAGGCATACGGATCCAGGTTGGAAAGCATCTCCGACTGGAAGTCTGTGACCAGGGTCAACGTCTCTAGGGCCTCCGCGGTACGGTTGCGTTCAATCGTGGTCTGCAGCAATCCACCCGTGAGCGCGGCCAGAACGGAGCCCGCTGCCAATAGTGCGGGCCAGTTGCGCCGGACAAACTTGCGAGCTCGGTAACGGGCTGATGGAGGACCTGCAGCCACCGGCTGGTGACTCAAAAATCGCAATATGTCCTCACTGAGCACCATGACGCTCTGATAGCGCTCCGCCGGATCGATCGCCATCGCCTTGCACGTAATCCAATCCAGGTCTTCTTCAATTCGCGTCACAATACGGGGGGAAAGCGCAGACTGTTCCTCGGCTAGCCGGCTGGGCCGAGTTAGCTGAGTTTCGCCACTCACGTAGCGCCAGACGCTCATCAGGACGCCTTGCGTTGTACTCCCGCTGAAGGGACCAGCATCGCAAAGCAGCTCATAGAGCAACACTCCCAGAGCATAGACATCGGTTCTCCGGTCAATCGGAATAGACCGCGCACCGATCTGTTCAGGACTCATCGATGACAGCGTACCGAGGAATTCTCCCTGCCCTGTGAGGGGTTCTTCTGCCCGCACTGCATGCTCAATCCCTTTCGCGATCCCAAAGTCGATCACCTTGGCCTGCACCCTGCCGGCGGCATCGGTCACCATCACGTTGGAAGGCTTCAGGTCCCGATGAACAATCCCCCGAGAGTGAGCAAACTCAACCGCATCACAAACCTCTCGAAAAAGACCTAAACGCTCGTTTAGCCCAAGCGCCCGATCGTGGCAGTACTGCGTAATGGAAACGCCGTCGATCTTTTCCATCACAAAAAACAGCCTTCCATCGTTCGTCCGGCCCGCGTCGAACACCTGCGCGATACTTGGGTGGTCAAGCTGCGCCAGCGCCTGCTGTTCGCTTTGGAATCGAGCGGCGAGTGTCTCGTTACCCGGATCGTGCCGCAGAATCTTGATCGCTACATCGCGCTGAATAGGCTCGAGCTGTCTGGCGGCATAAACGTCCGCAAACCCGCCTGAACCCAGCTTTTCGCCGATTTCAAACTGCTCGATCTCGACGCGTTCGAGTTCAGCATTGCCGACCGTTTCATCGACGCGAAGCTGCTGATGGGCTAGTACGCCGCCACCCGTGCGCAGCAGCGACAGATAGTCAGAGAGCGCATCAGCCGCCTCCAGGAAAACCGGAGGCTTTTTGGGGTCATCGAGAACCGACGAGAGATAAGCTTCCCGCTCTGATCTGACCATCCCTAGCATTGCGCTGATGATGCTGTCCGAGTCAGTCGCCTTTGGCATAGATACCTCGTTAATGGCCAGCGGATGTTACGAACTCAACCATCCCAAGAGTAGCAGCGACGCAAAATGGCGGGTTCGTCGTTTTATCTCGATCTTTCTATTCAGCCACAAATTTTTCCGATGATCGATAGGGAGAGCAAGTGTGGGATGGAAACACATCGTCACGAAGA
Organism: Pseudomonadota bacterium; assembly: GCA_039033415.1. NCBI lineage: Bacteria > Pseudomonadati > Pseudomonadota > Pseudomonadota bacterium. Next base: position 31,636 of record JBCCCR010000007.1, read on the forward strand.
GCCAATGTGATACAGCGAATACGCATCTTCTTTCTCTTGCAAACTGGGTGGGCATCGTTTTGCCAGCATTGTTTTTTCACTGCTTGTTAGGAACGAGCGCTCTGGCGGAGACCATTCGACTCGACCAGCTTGGCAACAACGGATTTCAAATCGATGGCGAGTCGATGTCTGACCTCTCTGGCATCAGCGTTTCCGGAGCCGGCGACGTTAACGGTGACGGCCTTGCGGATGTCATTGTCGGGGCAACGGGTGTTGACACCCAGGGAATAACAATTTTCGACGTGATTGAGGACGTCGGTGCTGCTTACGTCGTGTTCGGCAAGCCAAACAATCTGGATCTCGACCTTGGCAGCCTGGGGACCAATGGCATCAAGATTGTGGGTATCAGTCCAGGCGATCGAACCGGCTTTAGCGTGTCGGGGGCCGGTGATGTCAACGGCGACGGGTTGACGGACGTCGTTATCGGTGCCGACGGCATAGACATTCCAGGCGGGAATGATGCAGGTTCGGCTTTTGTTGTGTTCGGTCGGCCAGCTGGCGGCCTGATTAATCTCAGAAATCTGGGTGCCGGTGGATTTCGAATTAACGGAGAGAGCCCGGGGGATCGTCTTGGCTCAAGCGTCGCCGGCGCTGGCGATTTTAATGGGGATGGCCTGGACGATCTTATCGTAGGCGCACAAGGAGTAGACCTATCCAATGCCATGGACGCCGGAGCCAGCTATCTGATATTTGGTAAAACTGATGCAAATGACATCAACGTCAACAATTTGGGCTTCCAGGGACGTCGGATAACGGGCGCATCTGCAGGCGATAGATCAGGCTTCAGCGTATCTGGCGCAGGTGATGTAAACGGTGATGGTCTTGACGATGTGATTGTCGGTGCAACAAGCGCCCGTCCCAACAGCACCACCAATGCTGGTGCCGCCTACGTCATTTTTGGCGACACAAGCATTAACGAGATTGAGCTCGGGAGCCTGAACACCAGCGGATTCAGAATTACTGGACAGTTTTTTCTCGAGGGACTAGGTCGAATCGTGTCCGGTGCCGGTGATGTCAATGGAGACGGGCTCGGTGATGTCTTGGCTGCCGGCTTCGAATCCAGGGAGGCATACGTGATTTTCGGAAAAAGTGACTCCGCCCAGGTCGAAGTCGAAAATCTAGGTACTGGCGGGTTTGACTTAGTCAATCTGGGTGGGGTCAGTAACACGGTCGTCGCCGGTGCCGGAGACTCCAACAGCGATGGGCAGGCGGATTTGATCCTAGGATTGGACCGCGAACGCACAACCGCCGATGTCCGCGCGGGTCTGAGTCACCTGATTTTCGGCAAAGCTGACGCTGGGCCGATTGATGTGTTCAATGACGTTGCTGGATTCGTGCGATATGAGGGTGTCGCCGCCAACGACGATGCTGGCCGAAGCGTCTCGACAGCCGGCGATGTTAATGGCGACGGCCTCGCTGACCTGATTATCGGCGCACCAGGCGCAGAACCAGACGGAAACGATTCCGCTGGCTCGAGCTACGTGGTTTTCAGTCAATCCGAACCGGGACAAACTGCCACCTATCGTCGTCATATCAGAAATGGTGATCCTCCCAGAATTGCGATTGGCATCGCGGGCGACGGCAGCCAACGCAGCCATCCCGACTCCCGCGCATGGATCGATTTTTCGAACGGCGAGACCCCAGGCGAAGCCGCCTCAATCGTTACTGTTACGCTGAACCGCAATGACGGATCCTTCGGTAACGCGGCAGCCTTTGTGTCATGGGAGGTATCGGCTAATCGCGACAACTGGTCCGGCGCTGAAGTGCAGTTTCGCTATCTGGATGACGAATTATTCCCAGGAGTAGAAGAAAGGCAGCTTAGTCTGGTGCATTCAGTCGACGGCGACGCACCCTACACCGTGCTTTCGGCCACGGTCATCAATCCGATGAACAACACCATTTCGGCGTTGGTGGACGAGCTCGGCTTTTTCTTTCTTGAGGTTCCCGAAAAGATTTTCGACAGCGGCTTCGAGGAATAGGTAACCACAAACCTATTAGCCGCAACTATGCTGAGCAGGAAGGAGCAATACTCGATGTCAACACCCGATGAGATGGGCCTCACGCCGGAAGCGGCGAACGGCTATGAACAATTTTTTGTGCCGGCAATTTTTCAGCAATGGCCGCCAGTCCTCATGGCAGCAGCCAGGATCAGCAACGGTGACGCCGTTTTGGATGTTGGCTGCGGGACCGGGGTTTTGACACGCGAACTGACCCAGCACGTCGGGGACACCGGAAGCCTAACGGGCTTTGATCTCAGCGAGAGCATGCTGAGCGTCGCAAGGGAGCGCTGTCCTGGCGCGACATTCCTGCAGGGCAACGTTGTCGAGCTCCCGTTCGAGGACCAACGATTCGATATCGTGGTCAGCTCCTTCATGCTGATGTTCGTTCCGGACCCGAAGAAAGCCCTAAGCGAGATGAGGCGCGTGCTCAAGCCAGGAGGCCGATTAGTCGCGAGCGTTTGGCAGGGTCTTCAAGACAATATCGTTTACCGCCATCTGGTAGATGCCACACGCGAGGTTGCCGGTGAGGAAGCAGCCAAATCGATGGCCTGGCCTTTTACGATGGGTTCACCGGGCGCGCTAGAGTCGATTTTTGCGTCTGCCGACCTGGAGGAAGCCGAAATCACCCATCATGATGGAACCGCTGATTTCCCCTCCGTGGAAGATTTCGTCACAACCGAGGTTCAGGCTTGGCTGTTGGCGAACGACGTGGAGCAAAAGCAAATCGACGAGATGGTGAGTCTGATGCGGACGAAGTACCCGTCCTTCGAAGACGCCACGGGGCCCGTTTCCTTCCCGCTCAATGCTCTGATCGGAAAGGCCGATGCGGTGTGAACGCTGACAAACCCGTCATTTCTACGTTTTTTCCGTAAGAACCAGCGTGCAACGGTCATCGCCTTAAATCTCTGATTCCAATTCAGGGCAAGTCAGACGCATCTCACCGCAACAGTTACGGGTTGACGTAGAGCGCAAAGCTGCGACAGTCTCTGGCATTCGCCTGCGATGGTGTTTGCAAGGGACAATGGATCGTGACCCAGGAATTGAAAGCCAGCTACGTCGTCGCTGTCGCGGAACAGATTTCGTTCGTCTCGGCATTTCTTGGCGGCGTGGCGGCGACCATCCTCTTCAGCGTAATCATTTTTGCTTCCGAAAAGCGTATCGTCACGTTTTTGGTTGCCACAGCGACCCTGTCGGCCTGTAGTCTTTTGGTGTCAGTGATTGCGGGCTGGAGACTCATTATTGCCCTTCATCCAGATCTTCCATTCACGCCGGATCCAGATAAAGTGACGCTCCTGTGGAATTCGTTAATTGCGGGCTACAGCCTGGGGGTCAACAGCCTCATTGTGAGCATCGGACTTTCCGGCTGGATCCGTTCACGCCTTACCGGCATAGTGACCTCGACGATCGCGGCGGCATCAATTGTCTTCTTTGCGTCTACGAGCATCTACGCATAACGCTTCTACCTCGCAACCTCTCGTAACGCTTCCAGCAAAAGGTGACTGCAAAAACTTTCGCAGTTACCTAGCACGCGTCAGCGCGTAGATGGCAAACGAACCCAGCCAGTGCGACCCGACATAGTGGTCGCCGGTTACGAAGGGCAGCGACGCAGCCAGGTGCTGATCCGCTGACGCCCGCAGCTTATTCGCCAGCGAGGCATCCTCTAGAGCATTCGCGATGATCAGCAGGCTCCACGCTCGGCTCAGATTCAAGCCATCGAGATGCACAATCTTTGGGTCGGTACGGTCGCTGACGTCCGCGGGCTGAAGCCCGCTCTGCCCCAGCCTCGGAAGGAACTCGGCCAACCAGTCCCGAAACCGGTCGCCCGCCATCACGCGAGACATCAGAGCCGCCTCTTCCAAGCACGGCGACAGGAAGTCTTCCCCGCTGGGTTCCCAGCCGATCGGGCAGTCTTTGTCGCTGCCGTAGTACCGCAGCGCCGTCTCTTCGAGCAGCTGCGCAAACGCTTTATCGCCCACAGCGACTGCATAGTCGTAAGCAAACGACATGCCGAATGCGGTATTCGGATGAACGCCCGTCCGCACCGGGTAGGTCTGGATCGGCAGGAACTCCATGTAACGATCGCGGATGTAGTCTGACAGCGGCTGTAGCGCTTTTGACATCGCTTCGCCACGCTCATCGTCCCAGCCGACCAGCTCATTTTGCAGCTGCAGCAGCCACGCCCATCCGTACATCCGTTCCCAGCTCTTGGACTCCTGTTTGAAGTAATCAAGTTCAGCCAAAACGTTTTCATCCGAAATCGACTTGAGAAGCTGCGCAAAAACCGCCTCTCGACCGGGAAGGTCTTCGTAGTCTTTGAGCGCTTTGACGAGCATCCAATGCCCATGGACCGATGAATGCCAGTCGTAGCAGCCAAAAAATGTCGGATGGAGCTCTCTTGGCGGGCGTAAATGACTGGCGTCGCCAAGCAGCTGATTGAGCTTATTCGGGTACTCCTGCGGGATGCAGGTGATCGCAAGCTGGGTGAAGCGCCCGACTGCGTCCGCGGTCATCGCCGGTTCTTCCGCCAAGCTGGTATTGACGCTGCCGACCAAAGTAAAACACAGAATCGTCAGTGCTAGGGCCTTCCGTTGTCGGTGCATAAGAGATCCAACGCCCATATCTTAGAGGCCGATATCCTCACACACTTCGGGCAACACGTCGCGCGTTAATCCACCGGGGAGCCGCTTAAGACGTGGGTCAGCTATCGCCGCCGTGTCGCGGCCGTCAATGACCTGCTTTATCCACTCCGAAAAATAGGAAATCCGGCTATATATCTCTTGGACGCCATAGCGACCAATACCGCCTCCTTTAACGCGGGAACTGATGCCGTAGACCGTGCCCTGACCGCCTTCAAAAGTGTAGGCCGGTCCGCCACTATCGCCTCCGCCCGATACGCCTTCTAACGGAAGCGCATCGGGGCCCTGGTCGAAAACGAAGGTCATCGTTGGACCGTCGGCGCGCGCAACTTGGTTTTGAGCGCGACGCAGCACCCCAGCGTTGGCAAAGCTGTCAATCGTCTGCCCTGCGCTGCCGTTGCCGGTCCCGCCGATTCCAATCAGCCAGAGGATGCGGCCCTCCTCGTCAGCCTGTGTATTGATGGTAAACGGTTTAACGTCGGTCACGGGCTCTGCGAGCTTCACTAAGGCAATATCGTGGCTAATCCCTGGCGTATAGTCTTTATGGACGAACACCTGTTCCACCGGAACGCGCCGTTCGTTGATCAACACCTCAGCATAAGGCACCACGCAAAACGTCGCGTGGGCCGCCGTTAGAATCCACTGCGTGTCAATCAGCGTCCCATGCGCCCCATCAACATAAAACGTAGCCAATTGCGGCACTGTATTCGCTGGGACTCGATATTTCTGATCGTCAACGTCATGTCTGATGACGATCGAGTTGGCGCAAAACGATGCGCTCAACAACGCCATGAAGGCAAATTTCATCAGTAATCCTAACAGCCAATGCAAAGGCTGAAGCGAAAGGTTGAGGGATCTAAGGAATCGACTTTGGCTCAGCGGTTTCAACCGGACCCGGCAAAAACCGCCGGCCGCATATCACGCCACGGCTGTGCTTTTTCCAGAAACGCGGCCAGCTGCAACAGCGTCGCCTCATCGCCATATCGTCCGGCAAGCTGGATCGGTACCGGCATATCGTTGTGCATACTGGCCGGCAGCGAAATGGCTGGCAGCCCCGTCATGTTGAACGGCGCTGTGTAGGGCACCACCCCGAAGTTGCGGTCGTACCAGTGACGGCCGGATAACGACGCGTCGTTTTGATTGAGATAGCCCAGTTCGATCGGTTCGTGCCGCAACACTGGAAGCAGCAGCGCGTCGTAGTCGGCCATAAAATTCCCGATGGCTCGCGATATCGCGTTAATCGATACAAAAGCTACTTCAACGTCGATCGCCGAAAACCCGGCTCCGGCTCGAGCACAGGCGAGCGTTGCCTCTTCGAAATATTCAGGCCCGGGTTCAATGCCAAGCTCCTGACTCAGGCCATAGACACCGGCCGCCAGAAATGATGTCCACGCCAAAAAATTGGCTTCGTTGAACTGGTCAGGATCGTACTGGGGAGAGGCCATTTCCACATGGTGACCGGCGCCTTCAAGCACCGAGGCCGTCTGGTCAAGCGCCGCGACAATCTGGGGATCGGGCTTTGGCGTGCCAGGAAGACTGTGCGTCAGTGCGATACGAAGCGGTTTTAGTTCACGCGCAATTTCTTCGGCGTACGGCCTTACCGGCGGGGCAATCTCAAACAGGGCCCCTACTTCCGGCCCCTGGACCGCATCAAGAAGACGCGCGCTATCGCGAACCGTGCGCGACACGGCAAACTCGATGCCCATACCCATCAGCGGAAAGCCGTAATCTGGGCCAAGCGGTGTTCTTCCGCGCGTGGGCTTGAGCCCGACCAGTCCACAATTGGCTGCCGGAATCCGAATCGATCCGCCGCCGTCATTGGCGTGTGCCATCGGCACAATCCCTGCGGCCACTGCCGCCGCCGACCCGCCGGACGAACCGCCACTCGATCGGTCTAGCTTAAAGGGGTTGCGGGTCGGTTCTCCGTAAACTAAGGCCTCAGACGAAGCGTTAAATCCAAACTCTGGCGTGGACGTGATCCCGACAACGCTGCACCCGGCGTTGTGGAGCCTCGTCGCGAGCTCGGAATTTGTTTCCGGCACAAACTGACCTGCTGCCAGCGCCCGGCAACCCGAGCGGCACGGAACGCCAGCGATATGAAGAACCAGGTCTTTGGCGAGGAACGGGACTCCTCTAAACGTGCCTTTTGGGTCGCCGAGCACCGGTGTTTCCAGTCGATCAATAACGGCATTGATTTGACCGTTGACCTGATCGATCGCCTCATTGGCCGTGCTGACCAGTTCATCAGGCCTGACCTCCTTGCGATCAACGAGCTCAGCCAGCCCCGTGGCGTCATAAGAAACATATTCTTCGAGCTTCATGGTTTTCACCCATAATTACAGCGACAGAGGTGGGTCTCAGCCTATCGCAACACGCAACCGCTAAGGTGGCCATTTGCAGGACAGCTGGCGTTCCAATCTCCACGCATGGAAGGTTTACGCCGTTCTTTACCTGTAACCCCTTCCGGCATCATTCGTTACGCTCTGAATACGCCGTTCAAATTGGTACATAAAGATGCCGAATTTCCCCCAAACAAACGCCGCTTTGCTCGCGACGATGGCCCTGATGGTCGGACTTCTGGCAGAGCCCTGCCTTGGCGAAGAAATCACTACCGTCAGTCTGAAGGAAGTTGGAACCCGTGGCTGGTTCACCGTTGCTGGACCCGTGGCTTCCTTTGATCCCACCAGCCCACACGTTGAAATCTGGGCTCCTGGGTCAAGTCAGAATCCGCCGGTCATGGTGTTCGCCCACGGCGGCGCCGGCTACCGGGACGACGACCACGCACGCGTTGAGATGTTTCGCCGCTTTGGCTTTGCCACGGTGTCCTTCGATGCCTATGAGATGAACGGTTTGACCGATTGGGAGTTCGTCAGCCGCAAGGTCACCAACAGCGCCAAACAGAAAATGATCTGGGGAATCTATGAGGGCGCCGTGTCTTATGCCGTGGCGCGCAGCGACTGGGATGGACAAAACACGTTCCTCTACGGCACATCGAACGGCGGGCGAGTTGCGCTATACGCAGGCTCCTTACTTAAGCTCGACGGAATCCAGGGGATTGTGGCCGAAGCGCCGGCAGCCACTGGACTCCCACTAGGGGATTACGCCATTCCAACCATCGTCATCTTCGGCAAACTCGACACCTGGGCGGGCAAATCGGAAACCGATTTTGTCTGGACAAGAACTTATCCCAATTCCCCCACATCCATCGCGGACTGGGTCGAAGCGATGCAAAGGCGAAGCAGGCCCGTCAGATTCATCTTCTATGAAAACGCCGGGCACTTGCTATTCGACGGCCCGCTAGAAAAGGTCACCGTAAAACGGGGAAAGGCCATCGCCTTTTCGGCGTACCGCGGGGCTGACGCTGGCGTGCTGGAGCAGTACGAGCACGACGTCATGACATTTGTTAGCGATCTGACTCAGTCAGATCGACGGGAATGAAGAGCTGCAACCCTGGACCGCAGCATGGAGGGAATAAAGCGAGTTCTTACAACCCCCAAAAAAACTGTCTAACCCTGTACACACCTTGGGCAGACGGCTACGCCGTTGAATGCTATGTTGCTTTGAGACAAAAACGGATTCACGGAGCAGTTCATGCTGAGTTTCACAGTCAACGGCCAGCAGCAACAAACCGACGTCGATCCGGCTACCCCCATACTGTGGGTTTTGCGAGAGCAATTTGGCCTGAACGGCACCAAGTTTGGCTGCGGCGTCGCTCAGTGCGGTGCCTGTACGGTGCACCTCGGCGGTACGCCGATACGCTCCTGTAGCGTGCCGATCTCTGCTGCTGCCGGACAGGAGATCACAACCATCGAGGCGATGGCCGGCCCAGACGACCAGCTGCACCCCCTGCAGCAAGCCTGGATCGATGAGCAGGTGCCGCAGTGCGGCTACTGCCAGTCGGGTCAGCTGATGTCGGCCATGGCGTTGCTCAACAGCAACCCCTCGCCTGACGACTCGGCGATTAGCGCCGCTATGCGGGGCAATGTCTGTCGGTGCGGCACGTATCCACGTATCCGCCGGGCGATCCATCGCGCAGCCAAGGCCATGGCAAGCCAGGCGGCCGAGTCCACGACGGAGCAAACCGGATGAACAAGTGGACGCGCCGAGGCCTGATTGGCGCCGGTCTCGCAGCCGGCGGGGTCATGGTGCTAGGTGTTGCGGTACGGCCCGGACACCGTGCTCCCAAGATGGCAGAGCTGATGACCAGCAATGGCGAGCAGTTGCTGAACCTTTGGGTCAAAATTGCGCCGGACAACACCATCACGGCCATTGTTCCTCACTCCGAGATGGGCCAAGGAGCCCAAACTGCGCTGGCGCAGATGCTGGGCGATGAACTGGATGCTGACTGGTCGCAGATCCGGGTCGAGGAAGCGCCCCCGCACAAGGAGTATGCCAATCACGTGCTGGCCAAGGGTTTTCTGATCGGCGACAAAAAGGTTCCTGCGGTGCTGCTGCCGACCGTCGATGGTGCCCTCCTGGAGGTTAGCCAGCTGTTTAACCTGCAGATCACCGGCGGCAGCACCAGCGTTCGCTCAACCGGGCAGTTTGGTATGCGCGTGGCTGGCGCCGCAGCACGGGAAATGCTGCTTCAGGCGGCATCCAGCGCCTGGGCAACGCCGATCGACGCACTGCGGACCGAGGCAGGCTACGTCATCAGCGACAGCCAGCGCGCGCCCTACGCGGACTTTGCCGCAGCTGCCGCCAAGATCAAACCGCCAGTCGCCCCAAAACTCAAGAACCCCGGCGACTTCACCCTTATGGGCCGGTCAATTCCCAGGTTCGATGTACCTGAAAAGACTGACGGCAGCGCCCAGTTTGGCATCGACGCTCACGTCGAGGGTTTGCTTTACGCAACCCTCCAGCAAAGCCCGGTTTTCGGCAGTCAGGTGGCGAGCATCGACGACACAGAAGCGCTGCAGATGCCAGGCGTACGCGCGGTGGTGAATCTGGGTGACGCGGTTGCGGTGGTTGCTGACGGCTACTGGACGGCAAAACAGGCTCTGGGAAGAGTCAAAGCCCAGTGGGAGACCACCGACGCGGACGGGATCAGCGGCAGCGATATTTTTGCACAGTATGAGCGAGACATCTCGACCGCCATTGCCGAGGACAAAGGAGAAAAGCACCGGGCGCTCGGCGACGTAGCTGCGGCGATTGAATCGGCAGAGACGGTCGTAGAAGCCACGTACCAGGTGCCCTTCCTGGCGCATGCGACCATGGAGCCGCTGAACGCGACGGCCCGTTACACAGAAGATCTGCTGGAAATCTGGACCGGCACACAAAATCCGCTGGGCTACCAGGCGGACGTAGCTGAGGCCATGGAGATGTCCGACGACAAGGTGCGCTTAACCAATTTCTATATGGGTGGCGGTTTTGGCCGCCGCTCCGAAGCCGGTGTGGCCATTCAAGCGGCCAGGCTCTCGCGGGAGGTGGGCGCCCCGGTCAAGCTCATCTGGTCCCGCGAGGAGGACATCCGTCAGGACCGGTATCGCCCGGCAGTTACCAGCCGTTTTGTCGGCGCGGTGGATGCCAGCGGCAACCCGGTTGCGTGGCAGAACCACTACGTTCAAAAACGCCATCCACCGGACGCGGCGCTAATCCCCTACGCGATCCCCAACGTTGGCATTTTCAACGTGGACAGCTCTACCCACGTACCGTTTGGGCCGTGGCGGAGCGTGGACCACTCGCAGCAGGGCTTTTTCACCGAATCGTTTATCGACGAACTCGCAGTCGCCGCGAAACGTGATCCCTTTGAGTTTCGGCGCGACTTGCTCAAAGACGCAGACCGTCATCGAACGGTTCTGGAAACGGCTGCCGAGAAAGCTGGCTGGTATGAGCGAACCGGACCCGGCGAGGGTCGCGGCATCGCCTTGCAGGAATCGTTTGGAACATACGTTGCGCTGGTGGTAGAGGTGTTGGTGGAAAACGGCCAGGTTTCGGTCAATCGGATTGTTTGTGCGGTCGACCCTGGCCTCGCCATCAACCCGGACGGCCTTACCGCGCAGATGGAGTCGGGCATTATTTTTGGGCTGACCGCCGCTCTGTACGGCGAGATCAATATCCAGAACGGTGCCGTCAAGGAAAGCAATTTCCACGATTATCCAATGCTCCGCATCGACGAAACGCCCATCATCGAGACGCACATCGTCAACAGCGGCCACGCTCCCGGTGGGGCTGGCGAGCCCGGCACGCCGGTTGTTGCGCCGGCCCTGGCCAACGCCATTTTCGCCGCCAGCGGCCTCCGAGTCCGGAGTCTGCCGGTCAGACTCCCGACCGAGGGCGGATTTAGCTAGTGGTCACCCGCCCTTAAGACTCGTGAAGGGTGAGCAGACGGAAAAGCGCCTCTCGTGCACGAGGCTGCCTTCGCCCTAGGCTACCCAGCGTTTCGATCGCCTCCTCACCCAGGTCGCGATCGTTATGCGTGTGGGCAATTTTTGCCAGGGCTGGCAGCCCCTCAGCTTCCGGAAGCTCACCCAGCGCCTCTACAGCCGCTCGTCGAACCTTCCAGGCCGGGTCTTCGTCAATCAGTCGTAGCAGGACTGGCAAAGCCCTCGGGTCATCTTGCCAGGAGAGCCCTTCCGTGGCGGCCTCGCGGAGCCCCGGGTTTTCCAGCGTCCGCACGAAGCCTTCGAGCACTTCAAAGGCGGCCGGATGGCTGTGGCGCGCAATCGCCCGAATCAGCGATTCACGCACCCTTGGACGGGCTTGCCCATTTCCGCCTGCAAGCAGACGGACCAGCAACGTAATGCTGTCTTCAGGATTGTGGCGACCGAGCCAGTTCAGCGGCTTCCCTCTCAAGTTGATTGGAACCTGGAAGTCGCTGTTGATGACCCGAGTAACCACCCCATCGGGGGAGATGCGCAGCAAAATGGCGATCGGTCTTCGCTCCCAGCCGGCGTAAGGCGGCTGTCCGGAGAATGCAGCGGCCCGCGAGTCATCTGCGGTTAGCAGTTCACTCAAAGGACGTCCCTTGAGGGCGAACCGGCTGCCGCCAAAGTTCCAGCCGCCGGCGTAGCTGTACCCGTTCGGGTCCGCCCAACGATCAATCGACCAGCCAAGCCAGGCCTCCTCCGTAGGATTCTGCTTGCTTGCGTCCGTCCAGCGCTCCGCCAGTGACCCGGATTCGAACCGCTCTACGGCCGCCGCGCTGCACGGGAGGCTCACAACCAGAGCAAGCAAACCCACCATTGCAGTTACGAGGTGCCTCACTGTCCGGTTCCCATACCCTGCAACAGCTCGATCAGCGCCTCCCGGGCTGCAGGCGTTTCCATATCACCCAGGGACTCGGTTGCCGCACGCCGCACCCTAGGGTCAGGGTCGCTCTGTGCCACCTTCAGCAGCGCGGTCGCGGCCTCAGGCATTTCGAAGTCTTCCATCTCATCAACGATGGAAAGCCGTCGTCGCTGATGCGGAACTTCGCCTAGCAAGGCTACCAGGACGTTCAGCGCCTGCCGGTCCTCTCGGTCGGAGAGCTCGTCGATCGCGGTCATGGCCAGCCGATCGTCCGTTCCGCGGATCGCCTCTGTCAGCAAGTCGATCAGACCCGCCGGCTCCAGCTCGACCAGATATTCCAAGGCGTCGGAGCGAAGTTCGGGATCGCGACCCTGATCGTCCAGGACTGACATCAGCGTCGGCGTGACGCTGGCCGATTCGTGATGGGTTAACGCGTGGAGCGCCGTGCGCTGAACCTTGATCGACGGGTCATTAAAGACCAGATTCCGAAGTTTTTCGGAGGCTGCGGGAAGATCAATGTCCTCCAGCACATCGGTGATGCGAGCACGTAGCTGTTCGTCGGTTGTGGCGTCCAGGTGCTGGATAATTACCTCCAGCGAACGTTCATCGCCGATTTCACCGAGCTCCGCCAACACCTGCAGCATCCGGTTATCGTCATCGCTGCGGCCAAAACGGCGGACGCGATCGGAGTATTCTTTTTGTCCTTGTCCATCCAGCTGCCGAGCCAGGCGCACCATTGCCCGTTTGGCGTCGTCGCTCCACTCGCTCCGCCGATAGCTCGCCAGATGGTTGTCATAGCAGCCAAACACCTCGGAAGGCGCCTCCCCCAACTCGTCACGTGCGTAGCAGCGCCAGAACTCCGCGTCGTCAGCCCAGTCGGAGCCAGGGTACTGCTCAACCAGAGCGCCAAAGGTTGCCAGGGCTGCAGACCAGTTTCGATCCAGCACCTGGTTGTAACCCTGCTGATAAGCTTGGGCAGCGCCATCTGCATTGGACTGAGCCCTGGCGGCTCCCGAGGCAGCCATCAGCCCGGAGCACAGGCTCACCACTTGGACAATTGTGCGAATTTTCATAGTTTTGCTTCCTTGGTTTAGACCCCGCCGTCCTGCGGCTCGGGCAAATGTCTCAGTTCTTCCAGCGTTAGTTGAAAAAGGAGGCCACGGTTATCGATGGCCGCTTTCAGGATCTGAAGGCTGCCGGCGTCCTGCTTCCGAGATAGGTTGGCAACCTGGATAAACACCAGCTCCAGCTCACCCACCAGCTGCGCCTCCCGATCACGGCCGGTGTCCTCAAGCTGGTCGATCAGGCCTCGCGCAACATCAGCCAGGCGTTCGGCAGCACGCTGTTCCGCCGCCAGGGCCTCGCTCCCCAAAAAACTGGCGCTCACCAGCTCAGGAACTTCGCGATTGGTGACCGCCAGAAGCAGCGGCGCCGCTTCCTCAAGGAAGGTTAGATAGCGATCCTCCTCAGACACAGAGGTCTCCACGAGGCGCGGACCATCCACCGGGCTGTTGGTGACCATCAGACCGCCAAGCCCAACACCCAGCACCAGCATCGCGGCAGCGAGGAAACCCGCCATGCCAAAACTCATTGAGCGCGAACGCCGCGGTGTCGGAGCCAGCTCGCGAGCCACCTTCGGCCAAGCGTTGAGCTCGCCGGGCAAGGGTTTCGCCGGGAGCACCAGCGAGGCCTGGAACGCCATCTGTGCGGCCAGCTCGGCACTGCAACCGGCACAGGTTTCGACGTGCCGCGAAAACGCTTCCTGTTCCGGCCCCTCCACCTCGCCCATGACTCGATCACTGATCGCGGCTTCCCACTCTTTGCAGACGGTCATAGCGATGCCTCCCGGTGACCCGAGGAGTCGTCGAACTCCGCCATCGCCTCCCGCAGCTTCCGCATGGCGCGAAACAGCAGGTTTTTTACGGAACCCTCGGCGCGCGACAGCACCTCAGCCGTTTCACGGGTCGACAGCTCTTGAAACTGCCTCAAAACGAAAACACTGCGCTCTGCGGGCGTTAGCGTGTCCATCGCCTGCATCAGCTCACGCCCGAGCTCAGCGCTCGCCGTGACCCGTCCGGGGTCGTCGGTGGGGTCCGGGGTCTGCCAGTGCTCTGCCAAGGCGGGGTTTTCATCCATCGAATCGGTTACCTTGCTCCAGCGCTGCCGGCGAATATGATCCAGACAGGTGTTGTGAGTGATGCGGTACAGCCACGTCGCAAAGCCTGAGTCGCCTCGAAATCGCGGTAGCGCCTTAATCGCCTTTATCATGACTTCCTGCATTGCATCCTCCGCTTCCGAGCGCTGGCCAAGCAGGCCCAGCGCAAGGTAGAAGACATCCTCCTGATGCCTTTCCACCAGGGCCTTCAGGGCGAGTCGGTCACCGTTTTTGGCCCGGCTCAACAGCACCTGTTCATCTGAATTGGCCACTCGGTCTCCCGTGTGAGTGTTGTAAGCGATTTACGTCAATCACCGCGTTAATTCCGAATGGGCCACTACAGTCCACTGGCATTTGGACGCAGCACAATCAATCTGGTTTGCAAGTGTCAACGAATTCGTTTTTCCGCGGTCGGATCAGGCTATCGGGATCTTTTTGCGGCGCATGATCCCGAATCTGGCAATGGAGAGCGTAACCTGTCTCCGGTTGGACTCAGGCGTTGGATTATCGGCAAAAAATCTGAGGGATGGCTAGCGGGTCAATCGACCCGCATCAAACCAGGATGGGTTGTTTCGGCTGGGTTGGCCGTGAAGTCTGCTAACGGCAGCGACAATCAATTAATACTTAAGCGCAAAGCGCTTATAAAGAGGCAGGATGTCCCAAAGCCCGTCTTTCCAGGTCCGCGCGATCCAGACCAAAAAACCTCACCGCATTGTTGAAGAAGATGTCTCGCTTCTGCTCTGCGGTCAGAAAATCCGCCCTCTCCATGATCTCAATCGATTTCGAGATCAGGCCCGGCCAGTTCATCGCGTCAGCGCCGAACATCAGGCGATTGGCGAAGCCAGCATCGACAACATCCTTTAGCTGCCGGTAGAAGTACTCGGTGCCTTTGCCCCACATGATGCCGCCGATGTCGACATAAAGCTGCGGGTAGGTCCAAAGCATCATGATCAGCTCGTCGTTAAAGCCTTCGGCCATATGCATGATCGAAATCCGGAGCCCTGGATGTTTGGCGAGCACCGGTTCCAGCAGAAGTGGATTACCGTTGGCCACACGATAGTCGGGGTATAGCGCCGCAGCACCCGGGGGGCCGCTTCCCATATGGATCTGCACCGGGATGTTCAGTTCCTCCGCCATTGCCCAGAACGGCATCATTTTGTCGTCTTTTGGCGATACGCCGATGTACTGATTACTCACCTCGCCCAGCACTAAGAACCCGCCATCCTTAAAGAATTCGCGAGCCTGCTCAGCCGTGTGCGGATCGCGCATCACGTTCAGCTGCAAACTCTTGATGAAGCGATCGGGCGCCGCCGCTTTCCATTCGTTAACGAGTCCCGGCGGACCGCTCAGGATTCCCACCGCGTTATTGCGCACCAGCTCATCGACGACCGCTTTGAGCATCTTCTTTGGTGTCTCAGGCGTGGGGATGGGGTCGTCGCACTGTGGATTTCGGGTAACGCCCATGAGCTGCATAGGCCACGCTTTGGCGGTGGTGGGAGCCGGCAGCTTTGGTGCCAGGGGAACGCATATAAACGAAGGAATTGGCCCGTTAACCGTTGGCAGGTTAGCGTGCACGTGGACGTCGATGATCGGGTGCTGGGCATCAGCCGCCCCCACGCCGAAAACCGCCGCTAGCAGCATTCCTCGGAAGGTCTCCATGGCTTTTCTCTTGGTATCTTGTTATTTGTTAAATGCCATCCATCGGGAAAACGCACAGCGGAACCAAGTGGTTATCAACACTATTCCTGCTGGCTGTCGATCGAGCTACGAATCTCAACTGTACACTGTTATGCTAGCTCTGCAGATGGGTCTTTTTTGGCTCTATCCTCGGACCCGAAATTCCGGATCGCAATCCTTGTCGATGAATTTTCGGAACCCAAAAACAACCTTGCCTCTGGGCCATCAAAGGCCACTATCCATGAGAACCCGCCGATGCACACTGTCGAAATCACTCCGCCCTACCTCCTATTCCTGGCTGACGAAACTCGAGAAACCTACGTCAAAACAGGACGGGGAATCGTGGATTGGAGGCGAGCCCTCTGTGGAGGCCAACTGCGCCTAAGCTCAGACACACTGGATCTGGGTCTACCTGATTTATCGATCGAGGAAGCGAAGGCCGCAGGCGTGCGCACGCTGATCATCGGCACCTCCCAGGTTGGAGGAGACATTCAGAGCAAGTGGATCAATAAGCTTGCCGAAGCCGCGGCCGCTGGCTTGGACATTGTCGCAGGCCTCCACACGCGACTCAGTTCCGTTTATGAGATCAACGAAGCCGCACGGCGCGGACACAGTCGAATCATCGATGTAAGGTCACCGCCGGCTGATATTCCCGTTGGCAGTGGAAAACCCAGGTCTGGCCAAAGAATTCTCACAGTGGGAACCGACTGCGCCCTGGGCAAAAAATATACTGCACTGCAGCTGGAAAAGGACATGCGGGAAACAGGCATGAACGCCGATTTTCGCGCATCAGGCCAAACCGGGATCATGATCGCGGGTAGAGGCATCCCGATCGACTGCGTGGTGGCTGACTTTATTTCCGGAGCAGCAGAGTTGTTGTCACCGGCTAACGAAGATGATCATTGGGATGTCATCGAAGGCCAGGGTGGAATCTTTCATCCGGGCTACGCTGCGGTCACTCATGGCCTGCTTCTTGGCTCGCAGCCCGACGCCTTCGTGGTCTGCCACGCTGCGGGCAGGGAACACATGGCGGGATGGGACCATGTGCCGCTACCGTCCATCGGCGAGGTCATCCAACGCACTGTCGACATTGGCCGGCTGACGAACCCCGACATCCGTTGCGCGGGTATCAGCGTTAATACGTCGCAGCTCACTGCCGATCAGCGAGAGGAGTACCTGACCAACCTCTCACAACGATATGCCCTGCCCTGCGTGGACCCGGTGGTCACCGGCTGTCAGGCGATCATCGAGAACCTATAGGGTCCTGGCTCGCTGACTCGTGCTGAAGTAACGAGAGGTAACGGAACAGTCCACTGTGGTCGAGCTCTTGGTGTCCAGCGTCACACATCGCCTCGAACAAGGATTCGGTCAGCCGCAGGACGGGTAAACTCAGGCCAAGCGACTCGGCTAGTTCATGGGCAGTCCGAAGGTCCTTCAACTGTACTTCAGACTTGGCGCCCGGAGCGAAGTCACCGCTGATCATTCGTTCGCCGTGTTGGCGCATGATGGTTGAGTCAGCGAAGCCCCCAAGCAGCGCCTGACGCACAGCGGCCATGTCGCCGCCGCCGGCCTTCACTAGCAGTAGCGCCTCAGCCACGGCGTCAATCGTGATGCCAACGATCATCTGATTGGCAAGCTTGGCAAGCTGTCCACACCCAATCGGGCCGACGCGTGTCAAACGGCCCATGACTTCGAGAATCTGCGACGCTCCCACGACAACGTCCTTGTCCCCACCTGCCATGATCGTCAGCTTTGCTTCAATCGCCCCTTTTTCACCACCGGATACGGGCGCGTCAACGTAGTTGATGTGCTTGCCGGAAAGCTGGGTGGCATGGGTACGAGCGGTCTCAACCGGGATCGAACTCATGACAATGACCGTACTTCCGGCTTTCATGCGGTCTGCCGCAGCCATACGGCCCAGCAGCACGTCGGTGACCACAGGCCCCGTGCTGAGCATCGCAATAACGAAGTCTGCGCCGTCGACCGCTGCCGCAGGCGTATCGGCGATCACTGCCCCTTTACCCGCCAGAGTTGCACATTTTTCACGCGTGCGGTTCCAGACCGTGACGGGATAGCCTGCATTTAGCAGATGCCCACACATGGGCAAACCCATGATGCCTAGGCCGAGAAAAGCGAGCGACGGTTTACTCACTGCCGATATCCTTCAAACCATGAAAAGGAATCGCTGGTCATTCCACTCGGCAGATACTCCGCACCCAGGTAGCCTTCGTAGCCGGCATTGTCGATCGTCTCGAATATCCGCTGGAAATCCAGTTCACCGCTGCCCGGCTCCTGCCGCCCAGGAACGTCAGCAAACTGGATATGCCTGATTCTTGCCGCATGACGTTTAATGTGTTGAAGCGGGTCATCTCCCATCCGCACTACGTGATAAACGTCGAGCTGCAGGCCGGAGTTAGGCTGCCCTGCTTCGTCCAGCACGAGCAGCGCGTCGGCCACCGTGCTGAGGCAGACGTCCACATTATCCAGCCTATTCATCGGCTCGATCGTTACTGAGATGTCATGGTCCGCACACAGCTCGGCGGCAGCCTCCAGATTCCGAACAAGTGTTGCCAGACAGCTGCTCTTGGTAGCGTTTGTGGGGATTCGTGACGGGCCGAGGTGCACGATCGGACAGGAGAGCGTCACCGCCATCGTTATGGCCTGACCCATAGCCGCTTGAAAATCCGCCTCCCGTCCCGGTACCGCCGATACGCCCGGACCACCTTCAAGAAAATCGCCCATAGGGGCATTGCACAGCACGACGTCAACACCGGCACTTTTGGCGGCGGTACCCAGGAGGGCTATGTCGGTCCCTTCAGAAGAGAGGATCTCGACAGCCGAAAAACCGTCAGCACGCGCTGCGGCAAACCGCTCGAGCAACGGCAGTTCCCGATAAAGCATCGTGACGTTGGCGGCGAATCTCGGCATCCCTTAGATTTTGGTTTGATCGGCGCCTTTGGTCCCGATCATCGCTCTGGCCTCATCCGGCGTGGCGATCTCCAGCGACAATTCCTCAAGAATGCGACGGATGCGACGCACCTGCTCGGCGTTGGACTTCGCCAATCGTCCTTTGCCGTACCACAACGAGTCTTCCAATCCGACACGAACATGGCCTCCTAGCAAGGCGGCCTGCGTTACTGCCGCGATCTGATCTTTGCCGGCCGCAAGACACGACCAGTGATAGTCGTCACCAAACAGCTTGTCAGCCGTTTCCTTCATGTGAACGATCTGTTGCGGCGTTGCCTCCAGTCCACCCGGGAATCCCATCACCGACTGAATAAAATACGGCGGCTTGAGCCAGCCCTGATCGACCATGTACTTGAGCGTGTACAGCTGCCCGATGTCGAACGCCTCAAACTCAAACTTGATCCCGCGATCACGGCCCAGTTCCAGCGCAACCTGCTCCATGCCCGCGTACGTGTTGGTCATCGTGATGTGCTTGGTCGCCTCAAGGAACGGCTTTTCCCATTCGTGAAGCCACTTTCCCTCGAACCGATCAACCACCGCCCATACGCCAGGGATCATCGGACCGAGATTGAATGAACAGACTTCGGGTTCGAATCGCTTGGGCGCAGCTAAACGCCTTTGAAATAACGCGGTGGAGTCGCCGTCAGCCACCATCTGTCGGTCCGGTTGACCGGTCGTTATATTGATAATGGCGTCACAGTCCGCTTTGATCGGCGTCAGAAACTGCTCGTAGATGTCGGTATCGTTCGTGGGAAATCCGTCTTCGGGCTCACGAGCATGCAAATGAATCATGGCGGCGCCAGCCTCGGCGGCTTCCAGCGCCTGCTCGGCAATCTGCTCAGGCGTTATCGGCAGGTGCGGTGACATCGTCGGCGTATGAGCCGCACCGGTTATGGCGCAGGTAATAATGACCTTCTCGCGACGTTTCATGGCATCTCCCTGATTACTTGGGTTTTGGGGTAGCTCTACGCTTGTCCAGAAAGCTCGAATACGACCGGACACAGTACTCACTGGCGGCACACTTAGCCTGGGCCTGCGCTTCTCGATCAGCAACTTCCGTATAGCTGGCGCCTCGCGAAGCATCACGCATCAGCGACTTGGTAAGCATGTGGGAAATCGATGATCCTTGAGCGAGTGATCGCGCCCAATTCATCGTCGCATCATCCAGCTCATCACTCGGAACAACCCGGTTAGCGATACCAAGCCTCAGGCAGTCTTGTGCGTCCAGAGTCTGCCCACCCAAGGCGAGGTCAAGGGCTCTGGAGTAGCCGAGCCTGTTTACAAGCTGCCAACAGGCACCACCGTCTGGCACGATGCCTAGCTTTGAAAACACCAGCTGTAGCTCCGCGTCCTCCGCCATCACAACCAGGTCGCACGCCAAGACAATCGACGCCGCAAAGCCCACGGCAAAACCTCTTACCGAGGCGATCAACGGCTTTTCGTTACGCTCGATGGACTCGAGCAACGGCAAGACTGACTCCTGCATGACCGCGGTCAGCTTGTCGGCATCTTCAAAAAGCCCGCTCGCCAGATCGATCCCGGCAGAAAACACCCTACCGCCGCCGCCCTGCAGCACGAGCACGTTTACATCGTCGTCAGCCGCGGCGCGATCAATCGCATCGGTTAATTCAAACAACGTCTCAACAAGGAACGCGTTGTGCTTTGCGGGCCGGTCGATGGATAGCAGCGCAACTCCGGCTTCAGCTGTCAGGCTGACCTTATCGATGGTAATCACGCGTCCACCTCTTTGCTGCCTAGGGGCCGAGCAGGTTAAGGAAGGCAAAAACAGGAATGAACAGCAGCGCTCCTACACCCAAAATGGTGTAGTGGCAGCGAAGTACCGCACCCAATCTTGCCTGGCTCCAAAACGACTCGCGCCAGGCAAGAACCACATACCAGCCAAAAACGAGGGCCAGTAGCGCGATGAGATTTGCCAGGATGGCAAAAAGCGTAAAGCGGCCACCGTGTCCGAAAAAGAGCGCGTCGGTAAGGGTTGTCCCGGGCGCGTAGCCGAGCAGCAGAACCAGCGGCTGTGCGACCAAACCGATCAAGACCATCAGCGGCAGCCATTTCGCCCACGGACGACCGGAGATGCGCGGATAGAAAACAGCAATCAGAGCGGTCAGGGCCAGCATCAGCAAGATGATCCAGGCTTTTCCGTAGGTTTGTGGGTTTTGTAGGGGCCCCGATTTTACCCAGACGTCGAAGCCAACCCGCGGGACGAGATAACTGATGTCGCCCGCATCGTCTCGGGCAAAGCTGAAGCTAGGCGAGTCGAGGAACAGGCCATCCAACGGCACCTCGCGATGAGAATCACTCCAGAATACGTCGGGGCCGATCGCCGCGTACGGACCCTTGCCGTTGATCATCAGACCGCTGGCGGAATCGTCGATGGACACACTCACGACATTGAAGGGGTTGGTGAGACTGAGCATACGCTCCATCGTGCTGAAGGCCGCGGATCGGCCAACATAATTCCCGACGTATTCTTCAAGGTCCGTGGTCGAGGCCTCAGAGATATGAGGCGGTTCGGGTAGACCAAAAAAGGTCTCTCTAAAATTGAACAACACTCCAAGGTTGGACAGCGGCGTGTCCACGACAACGTCCGGACTCGGCGTGGTGCGTTCTGACCCCGTAATGCTTTCAAGCAACGGTACTTCTGGATACTCGGCCAGCAGGGAGAAGAAAAACGCGGTATCCAGCTGCGGAAGCAGGACCATGCCCGAGTGCGTACCGGGCCAATCGCCCCCGTGAATCACCGCATCAAGTCCGTCCCAATTAAACGTGAAATAGATCATCCCGAAGCCGCTGGAAAGCGGATGGTTGGATCGAATCTGTGAGTGCATCGTGCGAAACGTTGCAGGGCTGAGAATGGCGTCGTCGCTTCGACCCGCGTCTAGCTGAGCCAGCATGTAGCGCGCCATATCGTTGCCCGTTGCGTTGATGCCGCCCACAGGCGCGAAGAATGGATGAACCGTGCGGTGCGGAATTTCCGCCGCGTCGCCGTTCGGAAGGAACCCATAAGACGTGCCCAAGCCCTCGGTCGGCTCTGGCGACATGTTGAGGACGCTGCGGGTCATACCGAGCGGAGTGAAGATGTGATCGTTGAAGTACTCGTCGATGCGCTGCCCCGTAACATCTTCAACAATGAGCCCCAGCATCGTCGTGCCATAGTTGTTGTACGAACTGTACTCACCCGGCGGGCTGACGACGGAAGGCTCATAGCGCTTGATCTCCTCGGCCGAGAGCGGCAGTTCGTAAAGCCGGTCCGTGCCGATGTTGTAGACGCGGTTTTCGAAGCCCGCGGTATGCGTCAGCAGGTGCTTGAGGGTAATGTCACGACCGTCGGGCGAAGGCAACTGCAGCCGCTTTAGGTATCGGTTTGCGGGATCATCAAGGCTTTCTATCCTGCCCTGATCCATCAACTGGGCGATGGCCAAAGCGGTGAAGGTCTTGGTCGTTGAACCGATGCGGAAACGCGTCTCCTCAGGATCGACAGGCGTGCCGGTCCGATAGTCGGAGAAACCATAGCCTTTCGACAAAACGGTTTTGCCTCGCTGCACCATTGTCAGTACGGCACCCGACATTCGCTTGCGCTCTAGCGCCTCGGTGAAGAGCGCATCTGCCCACGCCTCGACTTTCACTGGGTCAGGAGCCGTTGGTGCCGACGATTCGATCACCGGAAGATCGATATACGACATTCGCTCAACGTTACGCTCGAATGTCATTACCGGGTCACCGACCACAGGGACTCGGAGAAAGGTATCCTGATCATGGCCCGCAATAGCGATGCGTATGGCGTGGCCTGCATCGATCCGTGCAGATACCGGCAGCAGTGCAAGTTCAACCGTGGTCGTCTCGCCTGGCGTCAGCAGCCTGCCGTCCTTTTCGGTAAAGCTTCGGGCTGGCCCAAAATCCGAATCGATTGCACCTCGTGTCGACCGGTGCCGCAACCGCAGCTGCCCCTCCGTGAGCATCCGAACGTGACCGGTCTGATCAACATCTTCGAGATACACGATGAGCGCGCCATCCTCATGCGTCGAGCTGACCTGAACCGTTACCAACGCTGTCCCGGTGAGCTCGACCGCGTGCTCCAGCGGCGCCGAGGTGTACGTGAGCAGTTTAGTGTCGGCAACTGACCGGTCCTCATAGAAGACATCACCACCACCAAGCTGTGTCGACCACCGTGACGTCGGACCGGTCCCCGCAGAAAAGTCGACTGCGTAGCGATCGGACCCAACAACTGCCTCCGGAGGAGTTACTGACAGCACACCATCGGCGTCAAACCACCAACGTTCCAAGCGGTGACCACGCGGCGGCCAAACGTCGGTAGTTTTCCACGCGTTCTCCCCGACGGTGTAGTAGGAGAGCTCTTTTGCCGGGGAATCTGCACCTTCCGTCATTTGACCACGCACGAATTCGAAGATGTCTTGGAACTGCTCGTCGAGACTCGGGTCAACAGGCGAGTCTTCGGGTTTGTAAGGGTTGGCGTCGAAATTTGCCCCGTGACTCCAGGCACCGATCACATATTTTGCCGGGACATCAAATGACTGGAATCGCGCTAGAACGCCCGCTGCTGTTCCCGCATCAAACCAGCTTCCCCAGTGGTAGGCTGGCACGGGACTTTTCTCAAACGCCGCTTCAAAATTGTGAATACTGACGGCCATGTCCCCATCTGCATCCAGATCCGGGGCGCTGGGGTATTGATCTCGATACACGAGTTTATTGAGGCTGTCGGCAAGTGATTGGTTCGCCGCGTGCTCTTGGGTAGCCTGCTTGAGCAGCCGCTGATCGGTATCGTCGTCGACCGGTTTGACACCCAATACTTTTGGGTTTTCCGCGTCTCCGGAATCCCGTAGATCGCCCAAAATTGTCACGTCATTGCGATCTAAGGCCTTAGCACCTGCCGCCCATCGTTCGGTGATGTAGGCATTTTTCAGCCCACCGGGAATCACGATGCTGGTATACCAGTCAAAATCAGTAAATCGGGGTACCGTGGCCATCAGAGCCGGTGAGCGATAAAGGCTGGCCATTTCAGCGGTGTTGCCGTCGTATGAGATCCCCATAGACGCGACCTGGCCGTTGGACCAGGGCTGCGCGGCGATCCAGTCGATGACATGCGGCATGTCACGCGCTTCGGCCAGCGAGAATTCTGCTCCTCGCGATCCAAAAGACGCACCGGTCCCGCGAACGTCAACCGCCACAAATGCAAAACCCGCTGCTAGGCTCTGGCGCCGTGCCTCGGTCAGGTTGTCTGAAGGCGGGTCCATGGCGGTCGCGCGCCAGTAACGCGTAAACTCGACGATTGCCGGGATACCAACCTCCTCGTTCAATAGCCCGGGCAGCCAGACATCAACGGCAATACGCACCCCGTCCGGCATCGTCACGTAGGTGCTTGAGTTCGAGGCGGCGAGCGCAGGCGGGCTCAGAAGCTGTACCGCAGCCAAGAGTGCAGCCCAAATCGGTAACTGAACACGACTTAACCTGCTCTCGGCCACTACGTTCTCCCACTCTCTGCTGCTGTTTTGAGCATCCTGCAGATCACTGGTGTCGTCCGCGCTACAACAGCATGGGGTTGTAGGAGGTTACAAACGAAAGGAACCGGCTCACATCGCTCATGTCGGTAGCCTCATATTCAATCGCATATGCATGGCGCCGACTGACGTTGGGTAGATAATCCAGGAGCTCCGCGGGTAGCCGGTGCTTGAATTCAATTTCGAGCGTGATTGGCGCCGGTACCCTTAGTGGCTTGGCCGATGATTCCGGCTCCGCGACGGTGGTCATCGCTTGTCGGGCGGCTTCTCGAATCAGTGCCCGCGACTTTGTGGGCGAGATTGAGGATGCCGACAATGTTCCTAAGGCCTGCTTGGTTGTCACCGTGGTCGCCGACGGTAGGAAGGCGGCCGTTTCCGCGATAAACGCATCATCACCGCTGATCAGCGCAACAGGAATGTCATAGTCACCCGCCGTGGCGGCCGAAAGGTAGGCTTCAGAAGCGATTTCACCGTTGATGCGTACTGACCGAATCACCAGTCCGTAAATCGTGTGCGCGAGATTCCCGGCTGTATTGGTTGCACCTGCGTGGTAGCCGATGAAAAAAGCAGCATCGAAGCCGCCCTCCTGAATCCCTTCCATCATCCCAAGTGGACGTGGCCAGGAACGGATCACCCGTACATCTTCTGGCAAGTCGTCGATCCGCAGGTTCTGACCATTGCCGTGAGAGTCGCTGATAACAATCTCCGACGCGCCGCCGACCGATGCGCCCTCGCAGGCTGCGCGTACCTCACCGGTCATCCACTCGCGCCCCTTGTCGTACTCAAAACCCTCCGGGCCACCCTGATCTCGGGTGGTGACCCCAGCAACGCCTTCGATATCTGCGGAGATATATAGCTTCACGTCTAGGCCCGGTCGAGAATTCAGCCGCTTCGCCAGTCCGCCGCGCGCTAGGCGACCCTAGAAATCATACTGGAGTTTGACGCCGACCGTTCTCGGCCGGTTACGCGTTGTGCGCGTCACAAAAGCCGCGTTGTCCGTCAAGAGCTCAGCCAGTTCATCGGTCGCATTATCGACAAAAATGGTGCCCCTCCACCGATCGAAATCGACGCCGAAGCGGAGGTTCAGAAGACTATAGGAGTCTAGCTCGAAGAAGCTCGACTCCCCGCCTCCGCGGACGCTGCTTTCATTGAACGTGGTCGTGCTGTCGCCGGTGTAGGTGTAGTCGAACCGTAAAAAGGCGTCGTTGCCAGCGAGCGTGAAGTTTCGTTGTGCCGATATCGACGCGTTGATGTCCGGTGTGCCCGGCAATCGGTCACCGTCAAAACCCGGATTGGGATTCGCAGGATTATCAGCGCCAGGGGCGTCCTCTGTCAGTTCCCCGTCGTTGACGCCAATGGCAAACGCCAGGTCCCAGTTCTCAGTCGGTCTCGCCACCACTTCGATTTCCGCTCCGATGATTCGAGCCTCGCCAGCATTGGCCACAGCGAAGGAAAAGCCAAAGGGTAGCGATAGCTGGATATCGCTCCAATCTACATAGTAGAGCGCCGAATTGATCTGCAATCTGCCGTCAGCGAGCGTGGCCTTGGCGCCGAATTCATAGTTCCACAGCGAGTCGGGCCCGTAGGTGACGTTTTCCTCGGGAATGCCAGGCGCCTGATTGGTCCCGCCGATGCGAAAACCTTCAGATGCACTGGCGTACACCAACCAATCAGTCTCCGGCGGATTATAGCTCAGGCCAAATTTCAGATTGGTCCCGGAGTCGTCCGCATCAAAGGTCCCATCGGACAAACCGAGCCCAACGATGTTGATGTCGTTGTTGACGATGCTGTCGGTCTTTTCATAGTCGTAGTATCGAGCGCCGACCGTTGCCGTCCATGCGTCGTTAAGCTGGTAGTCAACCTCGCCATAGAAGGCAAACTGCGTTTCCTCGTTTGACCCAGTCTGATCCAGAATCTGATTAGGGCTGGTGATGGGAAACGGCGGCGAAGGGAAAAAGCCGACAATGCTCTCAAAGAAGATATTGGTCCAGTTAACGAAGTAATCGAATTCATCGACGACAATCTGTTCGAAGCCGTTGTCCTTGTCGAGATAGAAGGCTCCGACCGTCCAGTTGACCCGGCCATCACTCGAGGAGGTTAGCCTCAGTTCCTGGCTCACTTGATCCTGCAATTCGGTTGTGACCGTTGCGGTACCCGCGAGCTGAACGGGTATGGGTAGGCTAAGACCAAGGAAATTGGTGTCAGCAACGATCGTTCGTTCGCGGTCATACACGGAGGTCGACGACAGTAGCGAAGCCCATCCCAGGTCGTAGGTGATCGTCAGATTTGTCAGGTCGAGGTCATCGTCAACCCGCTCGTCGAGAATAAAATTCGACTCCAATTCACCCAGCGCCGCGTTCTCCACGTTTCGACCGTCGAACTCCGACTGCTGATCGAGGTAGCTGAGCTTCACCTCGAGATCGTCGGTCGGCATCCAGAGCAATGACAGGCGGCCGCCGGTCGTCTGTTCACCGTTGATGTCCTCCTCACCACTGATCGGTCCCGTGTTCAGCAGAGGCTGGAAGGCCCCGGGGGCACCAATGGCTGCGCCGAAATCGAAGTCGATACCCACAGGGTTTGGGACACGGTCGATAAAGCCATCGAGATCACGGTAGTAACCGATAAATCGCAGTGCCGCGTTGTCAGACAGCGGTAGATTGACCATTCCGTTTACGGCGCTGTTGTTTCCGCCCTCGCTCGTCGACGAGAAATCCAGCGAGATATCAGCGTCGAAGCCTTCGGTACTTGGCGAGGGTGTAATCATTCTCACGGTGCCGCCTAGCGAGCCCTCCCCGAACAACGTACCCTGCGGTCCGCGCAATACTTCGACCCTCTCGAGGTCGTATACCGAAAGGTCCGGCTGAAACCCAGTCGCAGATATGGGCATTTCATCAATATAGACGCCGACAGTAGCGGCCCCCTGACTGACGATCCCGGACGAAATCCCTCGGATTGAGTACTGACGTCCGCCGGGCCCTCGATCGACGACTGCCATATTGGGAATAATCCGATAGTAATCTTGAATATTATCGGCGCCGATGTTTTCCAGCTGGGCGCCGGTTACGGCGGTGACCGAGAGCGAGATATCCTGAACCGATGCGGCCCGACGGGTTGCTGTAACGACTACCTCCTCAATCAATCCAGGCTCGGTTGCGTCGTCTTGGGCATAAGCTGAAGGAACTGGAAAAACCAGTGCCATCGCCGTCAGTGAAAATGCTCCTGAACACCAGTGTTTGTGAGTTCGCATGCCGTCACCCTCCTGACTTCATCTATACAGCGTATAGGCGATACTAGCAGCACACCTGTACGATGTATAGTTTCATGCGAATTGATCATGGCTATCGGCCAAACCGTCCGAAAAAGCTTTCACAACACCAGAACCCAATCTTCCCCGTCAGTCGGCGCACGGCGACATACACGCGGGCAAGCCTGAGACGCGCTAGAGCTGAACGCTCGCCCAATGACAGGAGTCAGCGAACTCGGGCCTAAGCGAAGCACCGAATCCCGGCTCATCGGTAAGCCGGATGACACCGCCGTCGTCTTTTCGAAAAGTACCACCGCCGTGGACAGGATCCTCGATAAACCCAAAAGCTGAGTCCAGATCTACGAACGCGATGTTCGGTTGTGCCATTGCCAGATGTGCCGCAGCCGTGAGGCCGAGCCGAGACTCCGCAAAACATCCAACCATGCATCGGCAACCCGCCGCCTCAGCCAGAGCGTTGATTCTGAGCCCCGTGGAGATGCCGCCCGACTTGCCAAGCTTGATGTTGAGGTAGTCCACGGCTTCCATTGACAGCAAATTTTGTGCGTCGTGTTCATCAAAAAGAGACTCATCAGCACAAATTGCGACGAAACCATCTTCGCGCAGTCGTTTCAGGCTCTGATAGTCATTCGCGGGCGTGGGCTGTTCGCAGTAGAGAAGGTTCATTTCCTCCATGGCGGCTAAACAGTCGCGGGCTGTTTCGTAGTCCCATCCCTGGTTGGCATCAATTTTCACCGACATCGCCTGTCCGACGCGGTCGATGACGGCCTTGACGTGGTCCACATCATGCAGCCCCGGTCTGCCAACCTTCAGCTTTACCGCGTTAAACCCCTGAGCCAGTCCCGCTTCCAGACGCGCCAAGGTTGCCGCCACGGAGTCCTGCATTCCAATCGTAAAATCGCTCCGCAGCGGACTCTTTTTGCCACCGAGAAGCGCATAAACCGGTAACCCCTTGGCCCGGCCGGCAATATCATAAAAGGCAATATCAAAGGCGGACCTGATTGATGGCTGCCCCTGAGTTAAAGACCTGAGCTGCTCAATACGGTCATCGAGCGCCAACGGATCAAGGCCCAGCAGACTCCTGCCGACGATTATCGCCGTGTCGAGGTTCGATTCCTGCGAGTCGCCCGTGATCGGCAAAAAAGGGCTCGCCTCGCCCCACCCCCTTATTCCAGCATCAGTGTTAATGCGGATAAAGACGTTGCGCGCGGCATCGAGCATCCCGATCGGCGTTCGAATGGCGTGCGCCAGTTCGATATTGACCGCAAAGACATCGATCGAAGTGATTTGCGTCGGATGAGTCAGTGCTTAGACCAATGCTATTGGATATACACCAGGCCTTTGGCCGCGATCTCGATCATCCGATCGAGCTTCTCGCTGCTTTTTGAGTTGTACAAGATCGTGCCATCGCTGACGAGGCACACCAGGCCGTGCAAAGTACCCCAAAATGTCATCCCGATCGTATCCGCATCGGCTTCGCGGCCACTCGCGTCAAACTGCTTCTTCAGGGCCGCGGCGAAGACGTAAAAAGAACTGTTGGCCGCCGCCTTGAATTCCGGAATAAGTGACTTGCCCTGGATCTCGCGACCGAACATGAGGTGATAGATTTCAGGTTGCTTCAGCGCAAAATGAAAATAAGCCCGCATAATCGCGCGAAGTCCCTGCTGAGGGTCAGACTCAGATGCCGAAGCCTGCTGTAATTCCTCCGCCAGCTGCTCATAACCCTCGACAGCAATCTGCACCAGCAACGCTTCTTTGTTCTTGAAGTGGTGATACGTTGCCATGGTCGAGACACCCGTATCTTTTGCGAGCTTGCGCAAGCTCAAATCACCGATCCCGCCCTTCTGAATTCTGCTGTTGGCGGCTTCGATCAGGTCTTGGCGTAAGTTTCGCTTGGCCTTTTGCTCAGCCATTTTTAGCTCATAAAGTGATTTTCAGGAACTGTACAATGTACGGTTATAGTGCGCAAATGATCAGCAAGGCGAATCGGATCTGTGAAAAAGCATGGCTTCCTCTTTTTGGTATTCCTCCTCACCATGTTGGTGGGATCATCGGTCGCGGGCAGCGAGCAAGAGAATTTCCAGGCCCGACGGGAGACGGATCTTCGGAAACTTGAGGAAGTTGGGGTGCTCGGCAGTGTTCTGTCGATTACCACACAAGGCAATGAGCCGCTCATCGCAACCTATGGTTATGCCGATATCGAGAAACGAGAAAGAGCCTCCGCAGATCGTCTCTACCAGGTCGGCAGCCAGACGAAGATGTTCACTGCCGCGGCGCTACTGATACTGCGAAATCGCGGTAAGTTGAAGCTCGACGACGCCGTGTCTGATTACGTTGCCGGCGCGCCGCGAGCTGGAGAACTCACTATCCGCCAGCTGCTGCAGCATACCGGGGGGATCGGTGACAGCATCGTCTACTTCGATCCCCCCAAAGGGACGCGGCCGGACTTCGAAGTCAGTTTTGAGAACCATCTGTTCCTTGGGCGCGTTGCCGGAGAGCAGTTCCCACCCGGAGAGCGATGGGAATACAACAATCTCGGCTTTGTCATTCTGGGCAAAGTCATCGAAGCCGCATCCGGGCAATCACTTTCTCAATTCGTTAGACGTTCCATCCTCGAGCCTCTTGAGATGAACGATACGTACCTTGGCAGCATGGAACCCTATCCGGAGAGCCGCATGGCGCGCGGATATTTTAAGGATAAGAAGTCTGGATTGGCGGTCGACACAACGCTGCCCAACTTGACCTGGGCGTCGTCAGCGGGAGACATGGTGTCCAGTGCGGGGGATTTGCGGAAGTGGGCCCAGGCGCTGCTCAGCGACAGCAACCCGATCGGCGTCGGTCTCGAAGACTTTACCGCAGACGCTATTGCCTTAACGGAAACCGGCAATCTTGTGGGCTACGGCCTTGGATTCATGAAACGAGAGATTCAGGGTCGATCGCTGTGGGGGCACGGCGGGTTCATACACGGTTACGTGACGCTGACGCTAATCGATCCATCGTCTGGAACGATTGTTCAGCTATTGACCAACAGACACGATGAATCCGATGGAATTATTGCGGCCGTGGAAGACGTAGTGGCCCATGCGCTTGATCAGGTACCGGTTGCATCGGCGGACACACGGCGTTAGCGTTGACTGACTATACGCCGTATAGCTGATGCGTAAGGGGGTAGAAATCATGCCGGAAACCTCACCACGATCATGGCCGTTCGTAAAACTGAACAGCGCCGTTTTCGACCAGATGGAAATCGTTTCGGCCGAGGGCGCTTACCTAAAAACCGCCAATGGACAGCAGATTTTAGATGCCTCCGCCGGTGCGGCGGTTGGCAACATTGGCTGGGGCAGACAGGAAGTCGCCGAGGCCGCCGCCGAGTCGCTTTCCCGGCTGACTTACGCCCTACCCCCCTTTGCAACGCCTGAACGGCTGGAGTTAGCTGAGCGGCTCCGCACCGACTGGCTGCCTGGCGAAATGCGGGGCATCAGTTTTTTCGGCAGCGGTTCTGAGGCGAACGAGGCCGCCATGCGGCTGGCTCGCCAATATCAACTCGCCATGGGCCGGAAAAATCGCTGGAAGATCATCGGTCGCGACGTTTCTTACAACGGTACAACGCTCGCTACGCTCGCGGTTGGAGGGCATGACGCCAGGCGCAAGGGTTTCGGTCCGATGATGCGAGAGATGCCCCACGCGCCGGCTTGCTACTGCTTGCGGTGTCCACTGGGCAAAGCCTACCCCTCCTGCGAGGTGGCATGCGCCACTGCACTGGAAGCGATCATTGAGCGCGAGGGTGCGGATACCATCGCCGCCTTTCACGCTGAACCTATCACCGGAACAAGCGGCGGCGGACTGGTGCCTCCCGACGAATACCTGCCCACAATCGCCCGGATTTGCCGCGAGCACGACATCCTTCTGATCGCCGACGAAGTGCTGACGGGGTTTGGCCGCACCGGCAAACGTATGGCTGTTGACCACTGGAGCATCGAGCCTGACATCATTGTGCTTGGCAAGGGCATGAGTGGCGGCTACGCCGCAATGTCGGCGGTTGCAACGCAAGGGCATATTCCTGAGGCCATGCAGGCGGCCGGTATTGCGCCCATGTTCCATACCTATGGCGGGCACCCGAGCCAGTGTGCGGCCGCCAACAAAACGCTCGAAATCATGAAAACCGAAGGGCTTGTCGAACGTGTGGCGCAGCTTGGTCCTACGCTTGATTCAAAGCTCGAGGTATTGCAACAGAACCCGTTTGTAGCTGACGTACGGGGTCGCGGATTTCTCTACGGAATTGAGGTCGTGAAAGACAAAGAAACGCTCGAGATGTTTCCCATGCATGCCGGCGTGACATTCAAGATCATGGAGGCAACCGTCAAACGAGGCGTGTTTACCTATTTCGGAGGAACCGGCACGGTGCGAGATGTGGTGTGTATCGCCCCTCCGTTTATCCTCGAGGAAAGTGATATGGACACCATTGTCACCGCCCTTAACGAAGCCATTACGGAAGCCTGTACGAGTTGAGTGCGCCGGGCTTAGCAAGATCGATTGGCCTGCCTTCGGCAACCTTTATCGTCATCGGATACGTTGTCGGCGCAACAATTTTCATTCTTCCGGGCAGTCTGGCGCCGGATGTCGGGCCCGCCGTCTTTATTGCTTATCTCCTCGCTGCACTGCCGGCCATCATCGCCGGCTTCGTCATGGCGCAGCTAGGATCTGCTTTACCCGTATGCGGTTCAATCTTTGTGCTGCTTCGTGAGGCGCTATCGCCACACGCCGGGTTCGTTTACCAGTGGATCATGTTGTCCATGGGTGCGGTCGTGATTCCGCTGATTGCCTATGGATTCGCCGATTTTCTCGACGTGTTCGTTCCCGGCTTAGATGCGAGAACTGTCGCGGCCGCGCTGGTCCTGCTGTTCATTGCGTTGAACTGGATGGGCTTAAAGGTTGCCGCAACCGCTCAGAACATCATGGTCGTTAGTTTTCTGGCCGCCCTGGCGGTCTTCGGCGTAGGTGGAATCATCGCGGGAGACCCTGGCAACCTTCAGCCTTTATTTCCCAAAGGATACTCCGCGCTTACGATTGCGGCAGTGACCGCCTACTTTTCTTATGCCGGTGTTTTTGTCATTGCAGAAATCGCCGGGGAAGTGAGAGACCCAGGCCGCAACTTGCCTCGAGCGATTCTGTTGGCGTTTATCGTCATCATCTTTTTGTACGCCGTCGTTCCGCTGGCTCTCACGATGCTGATTGACTGGCGAGAGATTCGCGGTGATCCGGTGGCGGTCGTCACCGCTTCAACGCTGTTTTTGCCGAAACCTCTGGTAATGGCAGTCGGCTTAGCAGCCCTGTTTGCGGCAGCAACTACGATCAACAGCGTGCTGATGGGCCTAAGCCGTGATCTTTTCCAAGGGGCGAATTATGGGCTTTTTTCCGCCAGGTTCGCCTCGGTCAATAAGAGGACTGGCACACCTGCCAACGCGGTTGTATTGGTTGGATTGCTGTCTTTGATCGGAGTAGCGATCGGTGGGGCCATCACGAGTTATGCACAGCTTGCGCTCATTGGACTCATGGTCATACAAATCATGACGGGGATCGCCCTGATCAAACTTCCGACGGCACTACCCGACGCCTACAGGGGTTCCGCGTTCAGACTGTCCATCGGCTCGCTTAGGGTTATCGCCGCAGTTTATATCGCACTCTCTGCGTTTTTTCTGATTACGCTTGCTCGCGAGAAACCTACGTTACTGATCATTGGCCTCGCTTATTTACTCGCCGGCGCGGTCTATCAGCTTGTCCGCAGCACGCTCACTCGCGCGGACTCTCTGCCCAACAGAGACCCGCGCTGAGCGCGGAATTTTATTGGCCACGCTTGGTCGCAATAACGCCTCATGAGCCGCTCGCGGCAATAACGCCTCAGCGGCCATAAATATGTTGCATTTACATCTATCGGTACATTAGCCCGTTTTTGATCAAACCACGTGCGTTATCATTCATCCGGCGCGATACTCGTAACATCAAGATTTACCAGCCTGAAGTTACGGGCACAGGAGTTTCGTGAATGGAAGAGCGTACCGGCGCGTCAAGCAAGGGGGTGCTGCCCCCTGCCGAAGCGGCAGAGCCCGCAGCATCCCTCAACCTCGAGAAACTCGTACCGTACCGCTTGACCGTTCTGTCAAATTCGCTTGGGGCTAGCGCGATGCGCCTCTATGGCGGCGCGTTTGGACTCCGTAGCGTCACCGAGTGGCCCATTATCGCCGCTCTCGGTCATCAGGCTCCGCTGACGGCTATCGATATCGCTAAGTCTTCCATGTTCGAGAAAACCCGAGTGGCGCGCGCAGTACAGCGATTGATATCGGTTAACCTGGTGGTGGCAAAAGAAGATCCTTCCGACGCGAGAAAATCACTCCTTTGGCTAACGGAAAGTGGCGCTCGCCTTCACGACGAGATTGTTCCATATGCGATGCTTCGCAATGAGATCAGCACGGCGACGCTGGACGACGCAGAGCGCCGTCAGCTGGACCACCTGCTTGAGAAGCTAAACAAGCAGCTGGCTGCCGTTGAAGGCGTCTCACGGGGCAGCGCAGATGATCGTACGTAGCTCATCTCGGGCAACCGGGTCGGCATCATTGCTCGTGAAGCGATAAGGCAGGTCGATCGTTCATCGGCCATAGTTCGCGATCCTGCTTGACATAAGGCACGCGACGGAAATCCTGCGTCAGAGCGCCAGGGCCATCGGCGTAAAGGATCTCGCTGGCGATGGGTGCAAACCCGCTGTAAAAGTGCTGACTGGATTTCACCACAACCACGTCCTGATCAGTCGGATTGATTCCGACGTTGGTGAAGACCTCGACGCTGAACGCCTGACATCGCAGACTTGCCAGTACAACCTTGACGTTACCTACCTCGATCGCGACACAGTCGCCAAGCCGCTGCGACGCTTCTCCAGCCTGCTCTGCGTACACGCACAGACCGCAAACTTTCGCCTTGACGTCCAGCGGGTGTCCGGACGTTGGACCCATTTTGCCGCCAACGC
Organism: Pseudomonadota bacterium; assembly: GCA_039033415.1. NCBI lineage: Bacteria > Pseudomonadati > Pseudomonadota > Pseudomonadota bacterium. Next base: position 66,154 of record JBCCCR010000007.1, read on the forward strand.
GCAGCTGCAGAGTTGCCCCCAACCCTGCAGCCTTGCAGAGCTGGACCGCAACAGGGTCCCAGAGCGGACCGAGGCAAACCCGGATCGGTTCGCGCCCAAGGAGCTCTCGAAGTGCATAGGTCGAATCCCCGGGCGCTCCTCCCCCAGGGTTATCCGACGTATCCGCAATCACGATTGGCCCGGCGGCTGAGAATTGCAGTCGCCTGAGACAGGCGTCGAGACTTAGGAGTTTTGCGGACGTCTCGCCGCGCATCGCAAACAGTCGGCGCCCCAGCGTTTTTGCAAGCGCTTCTCCCGTGCTACGAGCGTCGTTGGTGATGACGAGTATGCGGGTTCCGATATCCCGAACATCACCCCAGGGGAAGCCATGCACGATTGAGACCGAAAGAACGTTGTCCTTGCCTTCGAGGGCTTTCACCTCTTCAACAAATTGCTTCATCGGTCCATCGGTCGTGTGGTAAACGCCGATCATTTGGCAGTCATAGACAGCGCTGCAGGTTTTGATCTCGCCGCTGGCAATACCCTCCAGGATGTCAAACAGCTCTTCACCGCGTTCCAGGAAATCGGTGTGGGGATACTCCTTGAAAGTGATCACCGCATCTGTTGCGTCGACCATTTGCGCGGTCAAATGACAATGGGGGTCCAGCTCCAGCCCCACGGCTACGTTGTCGCCAACCATGACTCGGATGCGGCGCATCATATCGCCCTCACAATCGTCATAGCCATCGGCCACCATGGCCCCATGCATGCTCATGGCGACGACATCAACGGGAAGCGCATCTTCAAGCTGCCCAAGGATTTCGTCCCGCAACGCCTCGTAGGTCGCCCTGGTTGTAACGCCTGCCGGAAGTGCAAATGCACAGGTACCTTCGACGACCGCCCAGTCTCGTGCTGAAGCCCTCTGCCGCGCAATCCATGTCGGCGCAGCAAACGAGAGTGGGTGGCTGGGGTGTTCACCTGGTCGATACAGGCAGAATTCTTCGAAACTGCTCAGTGACGTCGGAATTGGCGAGAACGTATTGGTCTCGGTTCCCAGTGCTGCAACAAACACCTTCATTCGTGTGGAGCCTCCAGAAAAGCGGCTCTCAGGATCAAGTCAAATACCACGAGCTATACTCCCATTAGTTGCGTATCCTACCATTTTGCGAATCTGGCATATCAGGGGAGTCACCTGTTTTGTTGGTCGGCCTGATCGTCGTCTTTATTGCCCTAGCAATTTTCGCCGGCACGGCACTCGCCTATATCACCGGTGCCGCCGCTGTGCTTGCTTACTTCGCGCTAGATCTAGAGCGATACCTCGCACTCGCACCGCAACTGGTATTCAGCCAATTGGACGTCTTCGCACTGATGGCAATGCCGCTCTTCATGCTTGTTGGGGAGATCATGAATCGCGGGCGAATTACACACGTGCTGGTCGACTTTGCGATGTCGCTGATCGGCTGGTCCAAGGGTGGACTGGCGCACGTCAACATCCTCACCTCCGTATTCTTTGCGGGCATTTCGGGTTCGGCGATGGCAGACGCAGCCGCATTGAGCGGAACATTAGTGCCGGCTATGGAGGAAAAGGGATACCGGAAAACCTATGCGGGCGCTATTACCGCCGCGTCGTCGATCATTGGCCCAATCATTCCGCCCAGCATCATTCTCATTTTCTATGGTGCAATCATGGGCGTAGACATCGCGGCACTTTTTGCCGCAGGTATCGTGCCCGGTCTGTTGCTTGCGGGGATTCTCATGCTGGCCAATGGCTTTTTTGCGAGACGCTACGATCATCCTGGCGGCGGACCGCAAGATATCCAACCGTTTCTTTCCAGCCTTCAGCGCGCAACGCCAGCACTCATGCTTCCCCTAATTATCGTTGCGGGAATCGTTCTTGGCGTTATGACACCAACCGAAGCTGCCGCCGTGGCCGTGGCTGCTGCGGTTGGCGTCGGACTGCTTTATCGGAGTCTCTCCATGGAGGCTCTGCGTGAGTGTGTGAAACGCACGGTGGTCATAACCGGCTCAATCTTTATGCTCTTCGTTGCAGCAGCTCTGGTCATCTATCTCGCAGCACTTACCAACACGCCCCAGGCAATTGCGGAATGGGTCGTTGCATCGGGCGTGTCCGGCACCGCTTACCTGCTGCTCATGATGGTCGTGTTTCTGGTGCTGGGGATGGTGCTGGACACCCTACTCGGTCTGGCACTTGTTGCGCCGGTGCTGGTCCCTGTCGCCATCGCCCAGGGCGCAGACCCGATACACGTGGGAATTGTCGTTTGCCTGACTCTTGCCATGGGGCTGGTCAGCCCTCCGCTTGGCGGCTCTGTACTGGTCGTCTCAGCGGTGACTGGCGAGAAGTACTGGAAACTCTTCGGTGGCGTGCTGCCATTCTTAGCGTTTGAGGTCTTCGTATTGTTGGCTGTGGTGCTGCTGCCTGAACTCACCCTGTTTCTGCCCCGGCTATTGGGGCTGCTCTAGCTAGATGACTAAACGAAAACCACCCATTTCAAATTTGGTACTAATTGCTCTGTACCTGACGTTGGCGCCGGCACTTAGTAGCGCCCAGGTAAAGATCGCCCTCTCCAGCACCGCCGACAGCCAGAGATCCGGCCCCTTCGTCTGGGCGCAGGCTTTTGCCAGCGAACTCAATCGCGCCGGTATGAAAACGACGATCTATCCGAGCAGCACGCTGGGCAATGAGATCGTTCGCACCGAGCAAATTCTGTTGGGTTTGCTGGAGGTCAACGTCACGGGCAATCACGAAGTCGAAATGTTTTCTGAACTGTTCGCGAGCCTGGAACTTCCGTTTCTTTTTGAGTCTGTGGACGAAATCAATGCACTGGTCGATCAAACGGATTTTCTGGATCAAGTCAATGCGTCAGCACTGGACCTTGGAATGCGCGTTGTCGACTTCGCCAGTCTGGGCGGTATGTCCGGACTCTTCACAACCCATTCTGCCGTCAGGCGTTTGGAAGACGTGGCCCCGCTGCGACTCCGTGCGATGAGTGCTCAGCAGCTTGAGTACCTGCAAAACTGGGGCAGCGCCGGAACCCAGGTTGCCTGGGAGGAGGTACCGCAAGCCCTGCAGACCGGCATCGCGCATGGCTACCTGAATCCCCCGATCGTTGCTGTTCAGTTCGGCCATGGTGGTCAGCTCAACTACTACACCGACCTTCGGTTTCAGCCTTCTATGCGCACCGTCGTGGTCTCAGAAAAGTGGTACCAAGGCCTGGATCCGGCGCAGCAGCAAGTCGTCGAGCGTGCAATCCAGCATGCAAGAGCCGCCATGCGTGATTGGAATAAGACGACGGAAGCCACCGAGTTTCAGATGCTTCGTGATATCGGCATTGAGATCATCGAGCTCTCGCCCGAGGAAAGAGAACGGTTCAAACGACGGGTAATGCCCCTGTACAGCACGATGGCGTCTGAGCATGTTGTCGCGAAGATGCGGGAACTACTCAGCAAAGCAAAGGCGAGCCGGTGAAACAATTCGCTATCCACGTGGCGAAGCTTCTGCGTAGCGCGAGCGCGTTGGTCAATCAAGCCTGCTGGTGGGTGGGTGGCCTATGCTTTGTCGCCATGCTCCTGAGCGTTGGCCTTCAGGTAATTGGGCGGTACCTGGTCTTCGCGGCGCCGCCTTGGACCGAAGAACTGGCAAGATATTGTATGGTCTGGGGAGGACTGCTTGGCGCAACCGTCGCGTTTTACCGGGAGGAAGATCCCGTCCTTGTGACGCGCCCAGAACTCTCGTCCAAAACACTGAGCGCGCTTTTGTCACTGGTGCGCGATGCGGCCGTGATCCTATTCCTGCTCCCCGTACTCGTTTTCAGCCCGACGATTCTGGCGCACCACATGATGCGGCTAACCGAAAGCTTGGGTATCACCAGCGGATACGTGTTTGCGATCGTGCCGATATTTTCGGCCGTCATACTGTTTCATCTGCTCGCTCGAATATCGGCAAGAGCCCTGGACGGAGTGGGGATGAGACGCAAAGCGACGGTTGAGGGTGGGTCCTCTGGCAGCAATCCTTAGGTTATTCACTAGCCGTCTTCAGCAATCGCATCTGAGGCCCTGATGAAGATTCATACAGAAATCGTTCGATTCCCATTGCAAAAGCCGTTTGCTATCACTGGTCGCGAATTCAGGAGCACGGAAACCGTAAGGGTGACCTTGGCAAAGGATGGCGTTGTCGGGCGCGGCGAGGCCGTGGGCTCCTACTATCTCGACGAAACACCTGAGACCATGACCCAACAGCTGGAGATAGCCGCCGAAGAAATCGACGGGGGACTGGCAGAATCCCGGGTGCAGACACTTTTGCCACCCGGTGGAGCCCGCAACGCACTTGACTGTGCGCTTTGGGATTATCAGGCCAAAGCCGCCGGTAAGCGGGTTTGGGAGCTGCTGGCTATTACCCCACGGGCACTTAGGACGGTATTTACGCTGGGGATAGACAGTGTCGAAACCATGGCCCAGCAGGCTGAGGCGGCACAAGTTTTCTCGCACCTAAAAATCAAACTCAATTCAGATCGCCCAATCGAACGACTGGAAATCATTCGCGCGGCCCGGCCGGATGCCAGCCTCATCGTAGACGTCAATCAAGGGTGGACCTTTGAGGAACTCAAGGAATACGCACCACACTGTGCCCGCCTTGGTGTGGCTATGATCGAGCAGCCACTGCCGCGAGGCAAAGACCAGGAGCTGGAAGACTTTCGGTCACCGGTCCGGCTCGGCGCAGATGAATCTTGCCTGCACCTTGGCGAGTTTTCTGAGGCAGCGCAGCGCTATCAGGTTCTGAACATCAAGCTCGACAAGTGCGGTGGTCTGTCCGAAGGTCTGGCTCTTGTCGAAGCGGCGAAACGGTCTGCCATGCAGGTGATGGTCGGCAACATGATGGGCAGTTCCCTGTCAATGGCGCCAAGTTTCATCGTTGGTTTACTGAGCGACTTTGTCGACATCGATGGCCCCCTTCTGCTCGCCGACGATATTGATCATGGCCTCACCTACGGCAAGGGTGGCTTGGTACAACCACCCGCCGCAGCACTCTGGGGCTGACAGGCTGTTTTCATTCCATCGGATCAAATTCGCGGAGAAGAAAGGGGATTCTCAAACGTCGTGTTTTGGTGCTGTTTGGACCGCGCGCCAACTCGCCGCGCTCTCTGGGATGAACGCTTACACGAAGGCGACATCGGCTTTCCGAAGCGACCTGGAACTCGATCTGCCCGTTTACCGAATCCGATCGTACCTTCAGTGACGAATTTGAGCCGCGGCAGAATCCTGAGGGCCCTTTGCGCCGGAGGCTGGGAGCTGATACTGACGCAGGATCTTCTGAAAATCTGGACGGTCGCGCAGCGAATCAAACTGGGGGCTGATGCGGAACATCGGAAACGCTTCTCCGCGCAGTGATACCGCCAGGCGCAGCGCATTCATCGCCTCGTCCGCGCGGCCCAGAGCGCTCAATGCCTCTGCCAACAGACAGGCGCTGGCCGCAAAGGTAGGTCCTTCCCCAGCCTGAAGTCGATTGACCTGAAACTCCCAAAAAATATCACCCCGATCACGCTCAATGCCACTGACCATCCTGGAATACTTCTCCGCTGACACTCGCTCCTTATATCGCTGTAGGCGCAACAGCAGCGCACGTTTGCTATCGCCACTGCGCTGCTGTGCAAACGACCAATACCAATAGAACCAGTCAAACCCTGGACCCTTGTCCTCCAGTGTCTCCATGGTCGCATTAGCGCTGCCGTATTCACCCGCAGCGGTTTGAACCATGCCTTTGATTCCCAGAAGCAGTGGACTGGCGGGACGCAGCGAAAGCCCGGCTTCAATCGTCTGCAGCGCCTGGGAGTGTCGTCCCAGAATGCTTTGAATTTCCGCGAGGTACTGATGTGCATCAACAGCGCTGGGCGAAGCGTCTATCGCGGCCTGAAAAAGCTTGCCCGCACGTTCAAAATCCCAGTCACGCTGGAAAGCAATTTCGCCTTGAGCCGTCAGGGCCCAAGGGTTTTCAGGGTCCAGCGCGATGGCGTCCCGTGCCGCGTCCGCAGCGGCTTTGTAACCTCGCTCGCGATCCTCATAACCGTAGCTAACGCGGGCCAGGTGGCTGAGCGCCAGCCCGGCATAAGCGTCAGCGAAACCCGTGTCGATCCGCACCGCTTTTTCGAAGAGCTGCTGTCCCTGCACAAGACTTTCTGGAGTGCGCTGGCGCCAAAACCACAGTGCTCTGAGATACGATTCAAAAGCCTCGGCATTGATCATCGCGTCCTGTTCGCGCGACTCCCAACGCGCCAGACCGGCACGGGTCAGTGACGCCAGATCCCGGATCATCTGCTGTCGCGTGATGAAGGTCTGCGACTGATCGATTCTGTATTCTGATGACCAGATCAGTTCTTTTGTGGCGATCCTCAGCAGCCTGAGTTCAATCGACATCTTGTCGACCTGGCGGTAGAGCCGACCGCTGAGCACCGCGTCTGCACCGGCTTGACCGGCAGCCGTTGCGACCCCCTGCCCGATCTCTTCCTGGGATAACAGATAAATCCGAGGAGACTCGAGCCGCGCCAGCTGCGCGGCCACATCGAAATGCAGGCCAGCCAGCGGTTGCTCGGGGCCATCCTCAATCGGTAGTTCAAAGGGCGCTACCGCCATTGACCTCAGCCCCTGTAGCGGGTGGGCTTGGAGCGCCGGCCCCGCGCTGTCAGGCGACTCGAAAAGAATCCAGCCAGCAAGCGTTACCGCCAGCATCACCGCAGCGGCCCAGGGCCAGCGTCTGCGTGAAAGGCGATTGGCCGTCTGAATGTTTGGCGCCTCAGGTTGGGCTGTTTCAAGCGCCTCCACCGGGGCAATAAAGCGGTAACCACGCCGAGGAACGGTTTGAATATATTCGCTGTTTTCTCGCGAATCGCGGAGCGCGGTGCGCAGCAGCGAGATGGCCCGTGTGACTACGGAATCAGAGAAGTGCTCGCTTCCCCATACCTCGTCCAGCAGCGTGTCTTTGCTGACGGTGCCCCCTGGATGTCGACAGAAATACTCCAGCAGCGCCATGGTGCGAGGCTCGAGCGTCACCTCCTCGCTGGACCCGTAGAGGCGAAGTGCCTGAACGTCCACCCGCCAGGAACGGATTTGATACTGCTTTGTCAACGAAAGGAGCCGGGGCCGGATCTGCTGGATGACCCACAAGTTTACCTCGCCCGAGACGCCATTCCATTAGCCGATCCACAGTTCGGTGTCCTCAGCAACACCGGCAAGGTGTCAACCTCCGCTCGCTACCAGGGCATGCAGCACTCGGTTTTGGCCGGTTCTTCACCGGATTGAATCACTTCGGAGCCAACGGCCGCTCTTTCTTGCGGGCGCTCCGCAGGCACCGACCCTTCAGCCTGACCCGCGAGCTCGCTGGCCATCCAAAGCCCAAAGGTGAGGACGAACAGACGTAATAACTTCATTCCCGGAGCCTGGAATAGCCAGGCCCAGGAGTCCTTATCGATTTCTTACGGTCGCTTACGGCGCATATTCCGGGTGTCTTTCAGCGCCGACCCGCGGGACGCGACAATCCGGTTACCCTGGCAGTTCACCAGCCGCTCGCTTAGGCTGCAGGCTTTCGCACACTCCGCGGGATGAGTGATTGAGGTCGAAGCCATGCGTATCGCCGTAACGGGAACCAGCGGCCGAATCGGACGGGCGATTCATTTCTGCCTGAGCAGCGACCATGAGGTGATCGGTATCGATCGCGCGCTGTCGTCAGCAACCTCGGTGGTCGGCGATATCCATGACGTCGGGCTGCTCGAACGCTCCTTCGAGGGCGCCCAGGCCGTGGTGCACACCGCCGCCCTGCACGCGCCGCACGTCGGCATTGTGCCGGACGAGGATTTCCTTTTGACTAACATTGAAGGAACCAGGAACGTAGTTAGGGCGGCGAAACGCGCTGGCGTTGAGACGCTGGTTTTTACCAGCACAACCGCGCTTTACGGCCACGCGGTGGACGAAGATCTGAAACGAGCCGCATGGATCGACGAAGCGACGCACCCGCTACCCAAGTCGATCTACCACCGAACCAAGCTGACGGCGGAGTCCTACCTCGCCTCGGAGGCCAGCGACCGGTTTCGAATCACCACGCTACGCATGTCGCGATGTTTTCCCGAACCCGCGCCCCTCATGGCGGCCTATCGACTTCACCGCGGCGTCGACGCGCGGGACGTCGCTGATGGGCACCGACTGGCGATCATAAAGCCCGGCAAACCATATCGAACCTTTATCCTCTCCGGCAGAACACCCTTCGAGCCGGCGGATGGTGAAGGGCTCCGTTCCGACGCGCCGACCATCCTGCGACAGCGGTGCCCGGAGCTCGGTGACGCCTTCGACAAGCGGGGCTGGTCCCTGCCCGCGTCGATCGACAGGGTTTACGATTCCACGCAGGCGCAGAACGAACTCCGCTGGCAACCACGCTATGGGTTTGATTCGGTCCTGTCGCTGCTGGACAGCCAGATCTGCGAGGTTCTGCCGCCACGCGCGGCGGAGTCCTGGAGCCTGACGCAGGCCCAGGAATAGGCGAAGCCGGTTATTCGAATCCGTTGATGAAGATCAACGCCGGCGGTCCGCTGGCGCCCAGATTGATCTGGCGCTGGGTTTCTACCCAGGTGCCGGTCAAGGTGTCATGCGCCCGCACCGTAATCACCTGCCAGCCCTGTTCCACACCCTGAGCGCTCACGTCCGCGGACCAGCTGTCCGTGCCGCTGGCGGCCACAAAGTGGCCGTTCGCCAGCGCGACATCGACCCGATCCACGGCCCCGCTGGCGGTTCCCGTGACGCTGACGGTTCCGCTGACTCCAAAATCAGCACCAGGCGTGCTGATCTGCACAGTCAGCGGGTTATCCGGGCGCGCATCCAGCTGGCGAAGGAAAGCCAGCAGGTCGCTGAAATCGCCGCCGCTCAGGTCGGCGACCCGGCTGTGAGGCGTCGACCGGCTGACCTGACTGGCCGTGTCGCTGACTCGGATCTCGTCCAGGCCAAACGATCCGCCGTTGTCATACCGAACCCTGACCGTGTTGCTGCCGCCGCTGAGCTGGATCGGGAGGCTCATTTCTCCCCACTGACGAAACATCCAGTCGTTGGCCAGGGTGCGCGGCGCCTGCACCGACTGGTTGGAACCATTGATCGTGAGGGTGAGATTGGCGTCGCCGTAGTTGGCGTGATACCGCATGGTGAGGGTTGCGTCCGTCGCACCCCCAACATTCACATCGAAGGTCACCGCCGATCCGTCATCCATGTTGACGTACTCACCGCCGCGGAGCACCGCCAGGTCATCCACCGCCCAGTGCGATTGAAAGCGGATGTCGGTGCTGCCGCTCAAACTACCCTGCTCCGCCTGCCAGGCCCGATCGCCGGTCGACAGCAGCGCCAGCTCGAGCGTCGGCTGAGAGCCATCGTGGAGGTAAGACGGGGTGTCCCAGATTCCGTTGAGGGTGGGCACGTCAATGCCCGCCAGGTTGCCGCCCAGACGTCCACCCGAATCGGTGCCGGTAGTGCCCAGGTCTTCCAACGCCAACGTGAGGTCGGTCCGCTGCACCCGCTCGGCACCGCTGTGGCAGTTGGCGCAGCCCTGGCTGGCGAAGATGTCGCGCCCGCGCTGAGCCGCCGAGGTCAGCCCGCCGTCGCTGCGGCGTTGTGGCGATCGGGGCACGGTCTGGGGGGTCAGCGAGGCAACGTACGCGGCCAGCTGGTCAAGCTCCGCATTTAACCCGGCTTTGGGTGTGCCGAGGGTATTGCTGGTCTGATTGAACTGCGGTTCGGTGAGAAAGCCCGTGCCGCCAAACGCGCCACGAATATCGTTTTCAAAGTCCTGGATTTCGTCAAAGTTGGCGCTCCAGTGCACCAGACCATGACCGGTACCGCTTCGTCCCCGCAGGTCGGTGGTGTTGCGCACACCCTCGCCGCGGCCGCTAAAGTCCCACGAACGGCCGTCGTGGCCGCCGTCGATATGGCAGGTTGCGCAGGTCATATAGCCTTCGCCGCTCATGCGCTCATCAGCGGCGTTGTAGAAAATTTCTTTGCCCTGCTTCACGTCGACCGTCAGCGCCTCCCGGCCCACCAGATCCCGGGTAGAACTGCTGAAAGACGTGCTCCCGGTGCTCAGCAAGCTGCCCACATTGACCCGGCTGACCTGACGGTCCAGGAAGTTATGGCTCAGCAGTATGTCTGTGCCTGGCTCCAGCAGCAGGGACTGTGGCGCCAGGCCCACCCCGATACGGGAGATCACGCTGGATACGCCGGTAAAGCCAGCGTCGATCATCAGCGTATCCATCACCAACACCACGTTACTGCCCTGCAGACTGACCCAAGCGTAGTCACCCTGCGGTGAGAACTCGATGTCGCTGGGCTGCTCGCTGTTGTCGAGGTCGCGCCGCAGCTCCTCCAGTTCGGTGCCACTCGCCAGATCGATCTGCGCCACCATGGCCCGCACCGTATTGTCCTGATCGAGATCTTCGCCGCTCAGGTAAACCCCACGGGTGGTGTTGTCCTTCTTCGCCGCCACCCAGGCCCGGCTGCCGTCGGGGGTGATGCTGACCGAGGCCAGATAGTTGGGCACACCTCGACCGTCAAAACGTTCGTCAGGCCCCCACTGCTGAGCCAGCGTGATCGTTCGGTCCAGATTCAGGCCGTTAGCCGACACGGAGACATCCCAGATTTCCGCCCGGTCTTCGGGCGATATAAATCGGGTGACCAGCGCCCGATTTCCGCCGTCCGCTAACGCGATGACTCGAGCTGTAGGGCCCAGCGCCAGGCGGTCCAGCTCCGTGACCCCGGCCGCGTCAAAGAGAGCCAGCTCGCCGCTGCCGTACAGGGACACCAGCATACGGTTGTTCTGAGACCGCGCGACCACCCCGAAAGGCGCCGAGCCATAGCCGGTGTCGACGGTGGCGACACGCCGGCCGTCACTCTCCAACACAATCAGCTGATCGGCATCAAAACAGCTGATCCAGGCGCGACCCGCTGCGTCGAACGCAACGCTTCGCGGGTCAGCGCAGGTGCGGTATTCAGCAACCCGCTGATGATTGCCGTCTCGAAGAACCGCGACGGTGCTGTTGTCCGGATTGATCACCCAGATCCGACCGTCGGGGGCCCGTGCGAGATGGCGCGACCGTCGATGGTCACCCGGCGTGATGTTGTTGAGGACCGCGACGCCCGTTGTTCCGGTTGCTACGGCAGACTGGGCATCACGTACCTGAACCGAGATGCCAAAGTGACCAACCTCCGCATAGCTGTGGCTGGCCTGGGCGGCCGACCCCCAGTCGGTGGGGGTCGAGCCATCACCGAAGTCGAATCGGTATTCCAGCGATCCACCGTCGGGATCGACGGCAGACACGTTGACCTGCAGTGAGGTGCCAGGCGATACGGGTGATGAGCTGGTACTGACGCTGTTGATCACCGGACGGGCGTTTCCGCTTAGGGCACTGCCGGTCGAGAAGGTGAAAGAGTAGCCCTGCATGCCGTTGCCCACCGCATCTTCGATGCCATCGTCGACCAGGGTGACCTGGTACGTGGTGTTATCAGCCAGCGGCTGTTCAGGAACAATCGACAGGATGTCGTTCGACGAGAACCACAGCTCCGTCGCCAGCGGCGAGCCAAGGCTTCCACCGTTGACCGGCTGGAGAAGGACGGTTGAGCTGTTGATGGTTTCTGACTTCAGCGTCTCGTGGATCAGCACCTGAATCGGAAAGTCGGTTGGATAGCCGGTCTCGCCGTCAGCCGGCCGGTGGTAGCCGACGAACGGACCACGGTTGTCCGGGGTCTCCTGATGAACCCAGATCGACATGCCGGTGCCACAGTGGTTTCCACCCCCGGGCACCGAACAGGTACCGTTGATATAGATTCCGCCGGTGACCACCAGGTTGCCAACAGGGAGCTGCCACTGGCTGGTGTCGATGCGTTCGCCGCTGCGATTGTTGGCCTCCTCGTCGAGTTCCAGCACCACGTCGAAGGTACGCATATCGATTTTGTAGCGCTCGCTGAACGCAAACTCATCCTGGAACTGGGCGTAGTTCAGATTGCCGGCGAGCGGTACCGAGGCCACCAGCTGGAGGTCGGTGGGATCGGTGGCGTCGACCACCTGGAAGCCACCGACCGGGTTGTCGTGCGGGAAAAAGAAATAGAGCCGGCCGTTCAGCCCAAACGGGTCAGGCCAGTATCCGCCGACGCTGTTCTGGGTGAGGACGTCCAGCAGCACCGGGTTGGAGGGGTCGGAAATATCGTACGAAGCGATGCCAGATCGGCTTTGATCCGAGGCGTAGTAAAGCGTGGTGCCAAAGATAAATGGGTGCCCGATGACGCCGGTCTGCCCGACCGGGTCGAAGACGGCATTCGGCGTAGCGCCATAGGGTAGGTCCAGATACAGCTCTGCCGGCTCGTCGGTTTCGCCATAGGACCAGTAGTTGGTCGCGCCCCACGGGACGCTCATGCCCCCATGGGTCCAGCCGAGCATCCGAAAGTTCACGTTGTTTGTTTCGACCGGCGTGTTGCCGTCTACTCGAAATGCCCGCCCTGAGCTGAGAACGTCGCCGGTCTTGATAAACCCGTGGGCCATGAAGCCGTGGCGGGTCACCAGTGAATCGCCGTCGTTGTCACCCGTGAGCGGCGTGATCGACACGCGGCTAGGATTGGCGGGATCCGAGAGGTCCCAAGCGCGCACAATCCAGTCGCCCGGGGGGCCGCCAGGAATCTCAGGGAGGGTAAAAAGATAGTCGCCGTGCCAGGCGATCACCGCCAGGCGACCCATCTCCGGAGCCACAGGACCTGCCAGCAACACGCCGGCCTGCCCAGGTCTCGAAATATTCGGGACCCCTTGCGACCAAGCTGGGGACAAGCAGCAAAGCTGCAGCGCAAGCAGCGGGACCAGAAAACGAGACTTTTTCATCCCGTAAACCTAGCAAAAACGCTTGTTTAGAAGTGTGACCCAGGTCGAGGCCTGTTGGGTCCTTTAGCTGTATCAAATCGCCCTAGCCTTTGGATTTGACGGGGTTCGGGCTGACGAAACCAGACACCGGGTCAGAACCGCCAATTTGCGCTTCAGCTCACCCAGCAACGGCAAGACCTCTCAGCCGCTCAGCGAACCACCAGCAGCTCGAAGCTGTCGCTGAACAAAAAGTCGGGCACTACCTCCGTCAGCCCGGCGTCGAACGACACCTCCAGGACCGCACCGATGTTTTGAGGCGGATTTAACGGCACGGTCGAATCCCAGCCCGGAACGGCAATCAGCAGCTCATCTCCACCAAACCCGTTGAAGTTGCCACGGGCAATGACCTGCCCAAATCGATCGCCCGGGTTGCCGGTGAACCCAAAATCGTCCAACACAAAGTCCGTCGTCGCGACCGGGGTGTTCGGACCGATCCCCAGGAGACTTCGTCCGGTCAGCCGAAGACTACCGCGGTCGAGATTGAAGCCAGGTTCCGTTACCCAGAGTTCCCCTCGAAGTGCCCGATTGAGCGTGTCGGCATAGGTCACCTGCCACCCGAAGTTAGCCTGCGTCTCCTCGGTAGGCGGCAGGAAAACCTCCGGCAGCATGGCGTTGAGAACCTGGAAAGAGGACGACAGGGTCACCTGGACCGCGGCGCCCACGTCGGGGTCGAGCACAGCAGTCAGGTCGCTGTCGGGCGCCCCCGCCGCGAGGCTGGGAAATTGGTCCGTCGCGTCGTAGTCGGTGCCTACCGCCAATGCCTTACCGAAACCGTTAATCTCCAGGCCAGGCTCACTGATGTCTGCAGCCACCAGGTGGTCGCTGCTCGCCTGATCCATGAACTGGCTGAACGCGTCACCGGGCAACAGGTGAACGGCGCCGACGCGGCCATTGAATTCGTCCGCATTGGCGCCGATGAACAGCTGGTCTGGCTGTTGCGGCCCTCGTGATGCCACCGTCAACGATCCTCCGAAGCGATCCCCGGCTTCCGCCACGCCGGCAATCAGCGATCGATCCTGATGCCAGACACGCCCACCCGGGTTATCGAAACGGGTTTCCAGGCCACCGGCGCTCCCAAACAGCAGAAACACAGCGCCCGCTCCGTTTTGGCCATTGATACTGGCGCCCGGCGTGCCGATCGCCAGGTCGATACACTGCCGAAACCGATCGCCTGCCTGAACACTGTCCCGGTCAAAATTTCCCGCCACCAGGCTGGCGCCAAATCCATCGCCACCGGCGGAGCTGCCGTTGATGTCCCCGGTGTCCCGATCGATTCTGACCGTGGACGTCGGGGCGAGGCCGACGGCAGAGCCGTTGATCACATATACAGCGCCCGCGTTGAAGAAGGTTGTGTCGCTGGCTGGCGCCCCGACCGCCAGGTCATCAAAGCCATCGCAGTTGAAGTCGCCCGCTGCCAGCGCTTCACCGACCTGCTCCAGGGGCTGCTGCGACGGCGACAGGGCTTGCGCGCCGGCACTCGTCAGACCGGAGAGCGAACCGTAAGCGACCATCACCTGGCCCCGATCCACACCTGCAGCGGTATCTTCCAGCGGGACCCCGATTGCAGCGTCGTCGCGGCCGTCACCGTTGAAATCACCGACGGCTAGCGAAGTGCCAAAGCCGTCATCTGCCCCGTTATCCTCACCACTCACAAGATCGCTCTGCACCCACAGCACGCCACGGGGGTTCTCGATGTGGTTGACCTGTCGGAGCGAGACGTCATCCCACAGCACCTGCACGGCTTCGCCGGTCTCGGCAAAATCCAGGACCAAGGAGACTCTCACCGACCGTTGCCCGGTGGTCGCGCGAAGCAAACTCCAATTGCCGTTTATCGACGAGCCAATCTCACGAGGCCCGCCGTCACCGATCTCCGCTAGAACGCCGCTGGTGCAGCTAGCGCCGGAAAAAGACTCAAGCGCCAGCCGGGGAGAGGCATTGCCAACGCTCCGCAAGTATCGGGCTGTAACCAGATACGAGAGTCCGCCCGAAGTGGCCGGCAAGTTGATACAGTCCGAGGTCAACGCTGCGCGGTCGCCACTGGCGCTCACACGCATCGTAACGGCTCCCAGCGCGCTCGTCGGAAAGCCGGTACTCGCCTGGTAGAACACCTCACCTCCGCCCTCCGTCGACGCCGTCCATCCGCCACCCGGCGTCTGAGTTGGAGAGAGTGCAAACTCGCCGTTGGGCACCAGGTTTTCGCTGTCAGAACGGAGCAACGTGCCGGCCTGCGAGGCCCCGGCTGTAAGCAGCATGGCCGATACCAAAAAATGACTTATCCAAGGATTCACCAGAGCGCTCCTTCCTTCGCGGTGCGTTGAACTTGATCTGATAACGACGCAATCGCGAAAAGTGCACACACCCCGCTGCGAGGGTGCCGGGAAGGACCCGTTGGAAAACGAAACGGTGCTCCGAGCTCGGCCTAGATCACCGCGCGAGCCGGCGCTAAGGCACGGGTGTCAGTCCGCTTGCAGCCAGCGCTCTCTGGCCTGCTGCACCTCGGCCAGCTCATCAGCCTCAAGCACGCGGGGTTTGACGATCGCCTTGCCAGACTCCGGGTCGAACAGCGGGTGACGCTTGTGCTCACCGGCAAAGCGCCGGCGAAGAAGCTTCAGCAGAATGCCAAAGGCGGCTGATAGCGGGGCTTTGGGATGAGCCTTGGCGGCTCCGGCGCCGCCCTTGGCGTGACGACCGTGAATTCTCATCCGAACCTGCCCGACACTCTCATCGCTGACACCGTTGATGCCGGGACGAATCATCCCCACAAAAGGAATCGCGCTGGTCAGGGTGTTGGCCAGCGGGGTGTTGCAGCACGCGGCATACCACCGGTACAAGCCCTTCGGCCTTAGGCGAACACAGGCCAGGTTCTCGGAGCCTTCGGTGAGTTCGAGGTGGGTCGGCGACATCTGGCAGATTTCGCTGCCGCCAAACTCGTCGAGCACGTCCTGCGTTTCGCCGAGAAAAAACGCAAAGAGCTGACAGTCGTCGCAGTAGCACTTAGCCCGGTTGACCAGGGCCGGCGACACTCCACGAGCGACACCCCGCAGTTTGCCGCAGCGACAGCTCACTTCAAGATCATGGGTCATGGTGGCGATTCCCGACATTTACACGCCATCTTAGTTGTCCAACTCTCATCCAGCCATAGGTCAAATGGCGTTTACCGGTCTTTAGTGCCGGTTTCTTGAACAGCCGGTTTGCTTTGTCGACCGAACCGGGTGTTGAATGGGGTCAGAGCCCATCGTTGCAGCAAGCTGTAACACAGCAAGAGGTATACCCATGTCACTGGCATACGGTCTTCGCCAGCCCTGCGACGGCGAACCGGTAGGCGGGTCATGTGAGCCCTGCGTTGAGAACACCCGGCGCTGGGTGCTTATTGTGTCGGTCCTCGGCTCCAGCCTGGCATTCATTGAGGGTTCCATCGTCAACCTGGCGCTACCTGCCCTGCAGGTCGACCTTGAGCTGGATTCCGTGGGGCTGCAGTGGGTTGTCAACGCGTACCTCCTGGCGCTGTCGTCCCTGGTGCTGGTGGGCGGGGCAGCGGGTGATCGCTTCGGCATCCGCCAAATTTTTGTGCTCGGACTGGTCCTTTTTGGCCTGTCCTCCGGCGCCTGTGGGCTGGTCAACGATCCGCATTGGCTGATCGCTTGGCGGGCTGCCCAGGGCGCTGGCTCCGCCCTGCTGGTACCCACCAGTCTGGCGCTGCTCAACGTGCACTTCGACCCGGAGGAGCGGCCCCGCGCTATCGGCATATGGGCCGGCGCATCCGCCTTGACGACCGCTTTGGGTCCGCTGCTGGGCGGCGCGCTCGTCGACCATATCGGCTGGCGCGCAATCTTTCTTGTGATGCTGCCGCTGACCGCGCTGACCTGCACGATGGCTCTGGCCAAAGTACCGGGCCGATCAGGTGACGCCGGTCGCCGTTTGGATCTGCTTGGCGCTCTGCTGCTCGTCGCCGCACTCGGGCCTTTGACGCTGGTCCTTGCGAGCATCGGAAGCGGCGACAACCAGACTGCCGCGCTGCTGATCGGGCTTGTCGCGCTGGCGGGGTTTCTCGTCTACGAGAGCCGAACAGCCGAGCCCATGCTGCCCCTCCCGCTGTTTCGCGAACCCACGTTCGGTGGTGCCAACGCCATGACGGTGTTGCTTTACTTCGCGCTGGGCGGCGCGCTGTATTTTGTTCCGTTCAACCTGATTCAGGTCCAGGGTTATTCGGCACTCCAGGCCGGTCTGGCTTTTCTGCCGCTGACGCTGCTGCTCGGCCTTGGATCCGTGGTGGCTGGGGAGCAGCTGAAGCGACGGTCGCCTCGCCGGCTTTTGACAGCGGGTGCCGGGCTGACCGGCGTCGGTTTTGCCCTGCTGGCGATACCCGCCACGACGTCGAGCTACCTGGTCCACTGGCTTCCCGGCATCGCGACAATTGGCGTCGGGATGACGCTGTGCGTAGCGCCCTTGACCACGGTAATAATGACCTCGGTCGAAGAATCCCAGTCGGGGGTCGCCTCCGGCATCAACAACCTGGCGGCGAGAATGGCCGGACTGCTGGCCATCGCCGCCCTCACCTCGCTGGCGGTTTACTGGTTTCGAGGAGAGCTCAACCAGGCCTTGGGAACGTTGGCGTTGAGCGACGACAGCCGCGCTCTGCTGCTGGCCCGTGCGCACGAGCTGGCGGGTATCAGCCTGACTTCCGTCGACGACACCGTGGCGCTAAGGGAGGCGATCCTGGAGAGCTATGTGGCGGTCTTTCGCCAGCTCATGTTCCTATGTGCCGGTCTGGCCGCAACAGCCGCCGTCATCGCCTGGAGCACGATAAGACAAGGTCCACCGCAGCCATCGTGACGTGATCAGCGCACGAATCGATCCAACAGCAGCCCCCTATTCGGTATGGTCGTGTTGACCCTGACGCAGCGCAATCGCCGCCAGCGACAGCACCAAAATGGCTGACGCCTCGAACAGTATCGTCTCCGGCGCCATGTCCTTACTCTGCAGTACGATCAGCCGAGCCAGCGCGGTAATGGCGATAAAAATCGGGTACATCACCGGGATCACCTGGCTTCGATAGAAAACGCCCACCATGGAAACGACCTCGGTATAGAGGAACAGCAGCAGGATGTCGGCGATCTGGATTGTCTGGTTACGCCAGACAACGCCGACCTCGATCATCACCGCCCCCACCGTCAACAGTGCGATCAGGATCAGAATGGTCTTCTCGATCAGGACAAACAGTTTGCCTACATCGATACCGTTTGGGCTAGCAGCCAAAGCGTTTTCCTCAGCTTTTAGGGTGAATCGGGCTCAAACCGAAAGAAATCGACGAGCACCCGGGCATATTCTTCAGCACGGCTGTCGACGTGGCGTGGATGGGTGCCGGCAAACTCATGCGACCGGGCTCCAGGAATTGCTCCCAGGGTGGCCTCATGCTGATCGAACAGGGTGTCCCCGGTCGCTGCTGTCACCAGTGTCGGCAGCGACAGTTTGGCCAGCTGCGGGTGCACGTCATAGTTCAGAAAGGCGCGGGCTCCGAGCTCCATGTCCAGCCCCTGCTGCAGACTGTCGACCAAAGCCTGTATGACTCGACGATTGCCGGCCCCATCCAGCGTGAGTTCCGGGTTCCACGCTCGATGGAGGTTCAACGATCGACGCCAGGCCTCCAGGACATGTCCGCCAGCTTCATCAGGGTCCGGCGCGCTGTTGTCGAAGAGACCAATGATTCTTTCACGGGTTTCTCGGTCCCAGAGCGGGAGGCCGTCGATGACCAGATGAGTCGCCAGCTGCGGACGCGTGACCACCAGCTCCACCGCCATCTGGGCGGTCATATGCCCACCGACCAGCTTGATCGAACTCAGGTTCGCTTGATCGATCGCCTGTCCTAAAGCGGCCGCAGCCATCTCAAACGAATAACCAGGAGGCAGTGGCGCCGAACGCCCATTGCCCAGGGCGTCAAGCGCCCATGCCTGATAACCCTGCGCTGCAAGGGCTGGCAGGATGTGGTCGAACTGAGCTCCGCTACCCGGGGTGAGATGAAGCAGCACAACCGGCTCCCCCTCACCCGCGGTACGGGCATGAAGCTGGCCAAATTCCGTATCGAGGTACGAAAGCCGAACGGCACTCACGCTTCGCGGCGCCAGACAACCGGAAAAATCGACTCCGGCGGCGCCTCACCGCGCACCAGAACGTTTTGGTCCGGCAGGTTCGCGAGCGGGAGGGTCAGCGGGTTGGGATCCCAGCGGGCGTCAGAACCCAGCCAGCGAGTCGAAAAGGACAGCCTACTCCCCTGGTCGCTGCCAGTGCGGGCGCGCGATCCGTGGATCGTTTTAGGGTGGATCAAGAGCGCATCCCCGGCACGGGCCGGCCATGAGCGGATGTCAGCGTCCGGGGCATTCACGCGATCCAGCAGATGCTGCCAGGGCAGATAATCCGGTGGACGCTCAATGTCCTGCGGGGCAAAGGTGGAGTGGTATCGGTGTGGATCGTGATTGGAGCCCGCCAGCGTCAGCAGCGGCGCGTTGTCCTCGGCTACGTCGGTCAACGCTACCCAAAGCGATGGAATCTGCGTTCCCTTGTAACCATAGGTGCACTCATCGTTGTGCCAGGGCGTGGCCTGGCGCTCGTCGCTGCCTGTCTTGCGAAAAACCGCGTCCACCCAAAACCGTAGATCGTCGGCGCCCGTCAGCTCCGCCACAAGCTCCGTGGCGGGCGAGTGGGTCATCCAGTCCTGAAATTCCCGCGCGCACGCCATGATGCCGTTCATCTGCTCCCCGCCCGGCACCTCGTACCGCGTCGGAGAAATTGGCACTGGACAGTCCCATACCGGCTCGGGAGTTTCCCCCGCCACAAACGTCTCGCTCACCCGATTGATGCCTTGGGTGAGTTGATCGACCCACTGCTGGCCGAATGCACCCTCAATGCGGACGCAGCCAATTTCTTGGTATTCATCGATATGTGCCTGGGTGATCAAGATCCGTTGCCTTTGCTGAAAAAAGCCAGCGGCTAGATTACCGAAGTACAGACAGAATGCGAGCTGACCAATCACCGTGCCGGTCGCTTGACTTGTAGCGCCACCTCGCCGAGATTGTCGGCATGAGCACTAAAACATACCAGCACACTTTTGGTAACCAAATTCATAGGAGCAGGCGATGCGAGCATCGGTAGAGGTTGACGGCAAAGGGCGCCGCGAAGCGCGCAATCCGTGTCTCGAACCCTGTGCGATCGAGCGCGGTATGCGCATTATTGGTGGTAAGTGGACCGGCTCCATTTTGTGGCACCTCAAAGACGGTCCCGTGCGCTTCAATGACCTCGCCCGAATGGTTGGCGGGGCCAGCAAGAAAATGATCACCGAGCGCCTGCGCCTGCTTCAAACGCAGGGTTTGGTTGAACGCACGGTCATCGACAGCGCTCCCGTTTCCGTGGAGTACTCCATTACCCCGTTGGGTTCGACAGCGCTGGGATTTCTGGATCAGCTTCGACAATGGAGTGAGAGCTTGCCTGGCGAGCCAACCCAGGGAGATTCCGCGTAGTGCAACCCCTCTCAGACATCCGCGTCATCGAATTCTGCCAGGTTGCCGCCGGTCCCTACGCGGGTATGTTGCTCGCAGACCTGGGCGCAGACGTCATCAAGGTAGAGCCCCGCCAGGGTGACTCCATGCGCGCCTGGCCGCCCTTGACCGACGGCTTCAGCGAGAACTTTGCGTCGCTCAACCGCAACAAGCGTTCGGTGGTGCTGGACCTGAAGTCAGACTCGGGCGCAGAAACCGCCCGCAAGCTTATTAGCGGCGCCGACGTAGTAATCGAAAACAATCGTCCCGGCGTCATGGCCCGCCTCGGACTATCTTATGAAGACGCCAAAGCGCTTCAGCCAAAGCTGGTGTACTGCGCTATCTCAGCTTTCGGCCAGAGCGGTCCACGAGCAACTGATGGCGGCTTCGACGTGACCGTTCAGGCCGCATCGGGAATTATGAGCGTCACGGGTGAGGAAGATGGAGAGCCGGTCAAAGCGGGGGTGCCCGTCTCGGACTTCTGCGCGGGTCTCTATGCGGCCTACGCTATCGCGGCGCTGCTCAAGCGTGTGGCCGACGGTGGCCCCGGTGGTTTTGTTGATATGTCGATGCTGGGCGCAAGCCTGGGTATTGCGGCGCTGCAGACCAGTGAGTTTTTTGGCACGGACTCCAACCCCAGAAAGCTCGGCTCAGCCCATCCACGAAACGCGCCCTATCAGGCGTTCCGAGCGCGAGACACCCATTTTGTGCTGGCGGCCGGCAACGACAAGCTGTGGGCATCGGTATGTGACGTCATCGATCGGCCCGAGCTCACGGAGCACCCGGACTACCTGACAACCACCGCCCGCGCCCGAAACCAGACCCAGCTCAAAGCATTAATGGAAGAGATTTTTGCCCACGAAGACGCGGCGGTATGGATCCACCGACTTCGCGAACGCGGCGTGCCCTGCGAACCGATCAACGCCTACCGGGAGGCCCTGCAGGACCCACAGGTCGCTCATTCAGGCTGGGTCACCGATCTCACCCTGCCCTCCGGTGCCGTGACCCAAACCTTTGGCTTTCCGGCGCTGATCAACGGCCAGAATGCGCCGATTTATCGCGCGCCACCCACGCTTGGCGAACACACAGAGGAGGTACTGCAGGAGTTGACTTCCGGCGATGTGACCAAGGCACAGCAACCCGCGTCACCATGAAGCTCGCAAACAAAACGTCCGGCGCTTTGCGCCAGTTTGTCGTCGCGGTGACCGAAGCGATCGAGCATGAAAACCAGAAGGCGGGATACCCAGCTTCACTCCCTGACGCCCTGAAGCGGCTCGTAGCGGACGATAATTGGCTGCCGGACGCGTTCGCACAGCCTGAGGCCCGGAGCTATTGTCAGTACCTGCTCCACTGCGACCCCCTTGAGCGGTTCAGCGTCGTGAGTTTTGTCTGGGCGGCCGGCCAACAGACTCCGATCCACGACCATACCGTTTGGGGCGCCATCGGCCAGCTCCGTGGCACCGAGCGGTCGACACCTTACAAGCGAGAAAACGGGGGCCAGCTGGTCGCCGGGGCGCCAGAGTCGACGTCACCTGGTGATGTCATCGCCTTTTCGCCGGCGGACGGGGACATACACCAGGTGGTTAATCCGGGACCAGAAACCGCGATCAGCATCCACGTGTACGGCGCCAACATCGGCCGGATCACTCGCTCCGTCTACGATCCGCTCACCGGAGCCGCTTCAGCCTTTGTCAGCGGCTATTCGAACCGAGTCCTGCCAAACCTCTGGGAATACTGAGCACCGGGACAGTCAACCGCGCTGCGGCGATCACTTCAGGTTGTTAACGTAGCGCTCAGTCTGCCGAAACGCCGCGTCGTTGGTCTGCATACCCTCTTCATCGACTACGCAGCTCCACGCGGCGGCGAGCTGTTCTGCGGTGTTATCGTCGCGACCCAGGGTCACACCGCGGGTTTCAAATCCTTTGTACATCGCGTAGGAACCGCCGCCGGCACAAAGCACCGCCTTGCTCGGCGCATCGGGCCCGGTCAGAAACACCACCCCCGGGCTCACAGATTCGGGGGTGAGGATTTGGAAGACTTCGTCGGACACCAGTCCTTCCATCATCGCCGTGCCGGCCGTCGGGGCAAGACAGTTCACGCGAATGTTGTACTTGGCGCCCTCGATGTGCAGCGTGTTCATCAATCCAACCATGCCCATTTTTGCTGCGGCATAGTTTGCCTGGCCAAAATTCCCCCACAGCCCGGTGCCCGACGTCGTGAAAACAATCCGCCCATAAGCCTGTTCGCGCATTGTTCCCCACACGGCCTTGGCGCAGCTGGCAGAACCGATTAGGTGCACCTCGATCACCTCGCGAAACTCGCTCATCGTCATTTTGGTGAACGATCGATCACGCAGAATTCCTGCGTTGTTAACCAAGATATCTACACGGCCCCAGCGGGCGGTCGCGCCAGCCGCCATCGCTTCGACCTGCTCGATGTCGGCAACATTGGTGCCATCAGCCACCGCCTCGCCACCCGCCGCCTCAATTTCTGCTACCACCGCGAGGGCGGCGTCGGGCGCGCTCCCGCCTTTGCCCAAGTCGTTCACCAACACTTTGGCCCCTCGCCGTGCCAGCGCCACCGCGTGAGCTCGCCCGAGCCCCTGACCCGCACCGGTGACAATCGCCACCTGCCCGCTCAAATCGATCGCATTGTCATTGGTTTGCATCGCAAAGGCCCCCAGCTCAAAGGCTGCTACACCAGCAAGTGCGGCTGGCAAAACGTTAGCTTCGCATCAATCTACGATTACCTCGCGCGCCGCATAAAATTCCGGCTACGATGATGACGGCACACCGGGGAGGTTCAATGATCGAGTCTGAGATTCTGCTGAATTTTGCCGAGCGGCATCAACTGCCGATCATGGCCTCACCCGACTTTCAGTGGCCGATTGAGCTCGCGGCCGACGGCTATCGACCAGTCGCTGATTCAGATCGGGAGAACTGATGACTGAAAACACTCCTATCGTGCTGGGGTTTTCTGAGTATGCCGAAGCAGGTCGACGTTTCGCCGACGCCAGCGACTGCCCTTTTGCTGAAATCAGCGTGCATCAGTTTCCGGACGGAGAGCGGCGGGTGCAGCTCCCGGCTGAGTTGCCGGCTCGGGTGATTTTTTGCCGCTCGCTGAATGATCCGGACCACAAGCTGATCGAGCTGTTTCTGGCGGCCACAACCGCTCGCCAGCTGGGCGCAACCGACCTAACGCTGGTGGCGCCCTATCTGTGTTACATGCGCCAGGACATGGCCTTTACGCCGGGAGAAGCGGTCAGTCAGCGCATCGTCGGCGCTTTGCTCGCTCAGCATTTCGACGGGCTGATCACTGTCGACCCGCACCTTCATCGGGTGCAAACCCTTGGGGAGGCTTCGCCGGTCAGTCGGCCCCGAGTACCCAGCACCGCGCCGGTGCTCGCCAGCTTCCTCAGCGAGCAGCTGGACAACCCGCTGCTGGTGGGTCCGGACGAAGAGTCCGAGCAGTGGGTTGGCGCCATCGCCAGGGAGCAGGAGCTCGATTTTGTGGTGGGCCGCAAAGTCCGGCACGGCGATCGAGAGGTTGAAATCGAACTACCGTCGATGGACTATCGTGATCGCCAGGCCGTGCTGGTCGACGACGTCGCCAGCACCGGCAGCACGCTGCGCGTAGCGGGCGAGCTGCTCTTAGCGCAGCAGGTGGCGTCGGTTGATGTGCTGGTCACGCACGCGCTGTTCGCCGGCGACGCGCTGCCGCGGTTGACGGCGGCGGGCATCCGAAATGTGTGGAGCACCGACGCGATCCCCCACACAACCAACCGCATTCATCTCGATCGGCTGCTGGCCGAGGCGCTCAAGACCTGAAGCGCCGCCAGGCTTCGGTTAAAGGAGTACACTAAGGGCACGACGAACCCATGAGTGCACTGCTGACGATTAATTTTCCAGCCTGAGGGAGAACAAGATGAATACGGTAAGACAGCTGATTGACCAGAAGTCCGGAGAAATCGTTTGTATTGACCCCGGTTCATCAGTGCTCGATGCGGTTCGGGAAATGGCGGATCGGGATATCGGATCGGTGCTCGTGACGGAACACGGAAAGCTGCTCGGCATCCTCACCGAACGGCATTACGCTCGTAACGTGATCCTCGCGGGCCGTCGCTCGGACAGCACGCCAGTCACCGAGGCGATGTCTTCAGAACCGGTTTGCGTCACCCCCGACCACACGATCGATGATTGTATGACGTTGATGACCCAGCACCGGATCAGGCATTTGCCGGTGCTAGACGACGACAACCTGATCGGCGTCGTGTCGATCGGTGACCTGGTCAAATGTCAGATTGCCGACCAGAAAGAGATGATCGATCAGCTGACTCGCTACATTCAAAGCTGAGCATTCCCTCCCGTCGGCTAGGTAGTATCCACGAGCACACCGAACAGCTTTTTCCGCTTTACTAGATGCAACGTGCC
Source organism: Pseudomonadota bacterium (assembly GCA_039033415.1). NCBI lineage: Bacteria > Pseudomonadati > Pseudomonadota > Pseudomonadota bacterium. The sequence goes on from JBCCCR010000007.1 coordinate 91,035, forward strand.
ATCTTGGCTCGCCGTACAAGCCAGCGTGGAGACCAGTCCGTGAGCAACACCGTGCCAACCGTCGAAGAGTGTGTTGAACAAGCTATCGCCCGTGTCGGCAAAAACCTGGTGATTGCTGCGCCGCTGGCGCTGGGAAAACCGGTTCAACTTCTGAATGCGTTCTACCGGCGGGTCGAGGCTGACCCTTCTCTAACCCTGCAGCTTGTCACGGCACTGTGCCTGGAGGTGCCAAAGCCCGGCAGCCATATCGAAGCCGGTTTGGCGGAGCCGATCCTGGAGCGTTTGTTTGGCAATTATGAAGAGCTGGCCTTTGTCCAGCCGCTCAGAAACGGCAGCCTGCCGCACAACATCCGAGTCAGCGAGGTGTACTTCAAAGCCGGCTCGATGAAAAATCTGCCGGTTGCCCAGCAGAACTACATTTCCAGCAACTACACCCATATCGGCCGGGATATGCTGGCGTTCGGGATGAACATTCTTGTTCAGCTCGTGGCGGCAAAAGAGACCAAAGCGGGACTGCGACTCAGCCTTTCCTGCAATCCGGACGTGACGCTCGAGCTGATCGATCGAAAGAAAGAGGCGGACCTGCCAATCATGATGCTGGCCCAGGTTCACCAGGATCTGCCTTTCATGGAACACGACGCGGAGGTTGCGGCCGAAGAATTTGATCTCGTCGTCAACAGCCGACAGTACGACAGGCGGCTGTTTGCCGTACCCAATGCTGCGGTGCCTCCGACCGACTACGCAACCGCACTGCATGCCAGCACCATGATTCGTGACGGTGGGACGCTGCAGATTGGCATCGGTTCGCTGGGTGACGCTATCACCCATGCCTGCGTCCTCCGGCAGCACCAAAACGACGAATACCGACAGATGGTCGACAGCCTGAGCCGCGTTGCCAATCCGCTGCGCGAGCCGCTGGGCACCTTCGACGAAGGCCTCTACGTCTCGACCGAAATGTTTGTCAACGGCATGATGCACCTCATCGAGCAAGGGGTCGTAAAGCGCCCCGTCTTCGACAGCCTGCCGCTCCAGCAGGGCCTTAACAGCGGAGCCATCGAGCCGCGGGTCGACGGGCGGCTGATCAACTACGGCCGGCAAAGCGGACTGATTCCACGGGAGCTTTCTGCAGAGTCGTTGGCTGAACTCCAGCACTGGGGAATCATGCCGGCTAGCGCCAGGCTGGAAGGCGGACAGCTGACGGTCGATGGCACGTCGACAGCTAACAACATGGATGATCCCCAAACCCGAGAGATGCTGCTGAGCAAGCTCGAGAACCAACCCCTGCGAAACGGGCGCGTCCTCCACGGCGGCTTTTTTCTGGGCCCTGGGGATTTCTATCAAAAGCTTCGGGATCTCGATCCAGCGGGTCATGAGCAGATTTGTATGACCGGCGTGCGCCGAACGAATCAGCTGCTGCTGAACTATCCGCTGTACTGTGCTCAGCGCACCAACGCCCGCTTTATCAATACGGGTATGAAAGTGGCCCTGAATGGTTCGGTGGCATCGGACGCTCTCGAAGACGGAACCGTGATCAGCGGCGTCGGTGGACAGTACAATTTTGTGGCGATGGCGCACGACCTGCCGGGGGCGCGCTCGATCTTGTGTATCCGCAGCACGCGAGGCGATGGTCGGGATCTCGAATCCAACGTTGTGCCCTTCTACGGCCACACCACCATTCCGAAGCACCTACGCGACGTCATCGTGACGGAGTACGGGGTTGCTGATCTTCGAGGCCAAAGTGACGCCACCGTCATCAAGCGCCTGATCAACATCGCGGACTCCAGGTTTCAGCACCAGCTGCTGGCTTTCGCCAAGGACCAAGGCAAAATCGAACGAGACTACTTCATCCCTGACGAGGCCCGCCAAAATACGCCCGAGCGAGTCCGGCACGCGCTACAACCGTTTCAAGAGAGCGGTCAGCTGCCGGCTTATCCGCTCGGAACCGACCTGACTGAACAAGAGATTGCGCTGGCCGCCAGCCTGCGAAAGATCAAAGACCTAAGCACCCGCCCAGGCCAGTTCATCGCGGCCTCGTTTCGAGCATTGCTTCATAAAGACGACGAGGAGGCCGCAAGACCTTTCCTGGAACGAGTACACCTCGACCACCCGGAAACGACAAAAGAGTTCCTGGTGCAGCAGCTGCTGCTGATGGAGCTCGAGGAACGAGGCCTGCTTAAAGTCAGCTAACGCCGCGGGAAGCGTTAGCGGCTACTGGTTCACGTAGCCGATCGGCTCCTGGCCCGGCGTAATGACAAACATGAGCGGCCAGTACTTGCCGGTAACCCACAGCCTGCCGTCTTCCGCCAGCGCAATGCCATTGAGAACATCCACCCGCCTTCCGGCGATATGCTCCGGCTTGAGAAGCCCGGTGAGATTGATCAAGCCACGCACTTGGCCGCTGGCGGGATCGATACGGGCAATGTAATTCGTTTGCCAGACGTTGGCGAGGATCTCGTCGTTTACCCATTCAAGCTCGTTGAGGTAAGGCAGCGTCTTCTTGCCCAGCTTCACCGTGATGCGCCGTTGCTCCTCAAAGGTTTCAGGATCCAGGAACCGCAGCTCCGACGTGCCGTCACTCATGATCAGTGACGTTCCATCATGCGTGAGGCCCCAGCCCTCCCCGCCATAGCTGAAGGTTTCCTGCAGAGCGAACGACTCGAGCGCCCACACGTATCCGGTGCGCTTTCGCCAGCTCAGGCCCAGCAACCGGTTCTGCCAGGAGACGATGCCCTCGCCGAACACGCCTGAGGGAAAGTCTTCAACCCTTATGACCCGACCGGTCTCAGGATCAACTTTCCGAATGGTCGATTTACCAACCATGCCGGTGCTTTCAAACAGGAACCCATCATTGAAAAAAAGGCCTTGGGTGAACGCGGCCGGATCATGAGGATAGGTCTGATGCAGGTTGTAGCCAAAGACCGGAACACCCTGCGCGTGGGCGCTCAAGCCGGCCACACCTGCGACCGCAACTAACACGCATTGCAGCCACCTACGCAGCTTGTGGGTTTGGGTCAAGGGCCTGCTCAGGTACATGGGGTTTCCTAAACTGCCAACGGCCTGCGGAGTTTCGATTAAGAGGCCGGACTCCGCAAGCGTTGTCCTTATGACACACCTCAAGCAATTCCGTTCAGCGACTTAAATTGCGGTGCTGCAGCTTACGGAGCAAGTCTTGGATCGTCAGCCGCATCTCAAACAGGATCCTCAGGTTCCGGTTAAAACCGTTCCGCGAAGCAAAATCGGTGTGCTGGATCTGATCATGCGGCAAATCAATGTCCAGTTTTGTACTAACGTTACGCGATATAGGCCAGGAAACAGGGAGACTGGAAATGATGGAAGCATTTCGGCGAAAGGCACGGACACGGGTGTTGGGGATCGATCGGGGGACGCATGGCAGCGTTTCCGCGGCTGGCTGGCTGGCAGTATTGCTAGCGTTGGCCGGTGCAGCGCGGGCGCAAACAATCGGCGAGCTGGCCGTCTTTGGCGACAACGTTGCGGACCCGGGCAATATCCCAGCGCTCCTGGAGGCCGGCAACCAGGCAGGACTCGGCCCGGTTGACACCAATTTCCCGCCCTCACCGCCCTACTTCGGCAATCGCTACTCCAACGGACCGGTTGCGGCTGAACTGCTGCCCAGCCTTCCGGGGATCGAAGCTGAATCCGTTGTGAATTTGGCGGTTGGCAACGCGTTTTCCGCTCAGCTGCCGGTCAGCCTGGCCGGTGGTGTGCTGATCGGCAACGGCAGCTCGATTCCTGGGCCCATCGGCCGGGGACTGGCCGCGCTCAACGAAACTGACATCACCAGCCGGGTAAACGCCTACCTCAGCAGCCGGCCACAGTTTGCGCCGGATGATCTGATGCTCATCTACATGAGCGCCAACGACGGCGCGCTCGCGCTAAATACGATCGGCCTGACAGGACTGACGGGGGCTGAGGCGCAAAACCTGATTGTCCAGGGTGCAACGGCAAACGCCAGAAACACCGTCGCCGCGGCAGGTCAGCTGGTCGCCGCCGGAGCCCAACAGGTGGTTTTGGCCAACCTGCCGGACATCGGTGCGACACCCGCGGCGGCGGCCGGGGGCCTGGCCGGCGTCGCCGCTGCCAGCGGCTTCAGCCAGGTGGCGAACGACGCCCTCGCTCAGGGTGCGGCTCAGCTGGCCACCGACAGCGGCGCCGTTATCACCGTCTTTGACAGCTTCACGCTGCTCAACGACATCACCGCAAACCCGGGACGCTACGGGCTGACCGATACCACCAACCCCTGCCTCGCGGTTCCCAGCTGTGTGGGAGACCCGGGCCAAGCAGATCAATTTCTTTTCTGGGACAGCTTTTTCCCCACCGCTCGCGTCCAGTCGATAGCCGCAGCGGCGCTGGCTGACACCATCAACGCGCCTAAGACGCTGGCGTCGCAGGCGGAGATAACCCGCTACGCGGCCGAAAAATTTGCGCAAAGCCTACTCTCCGACCTGGACCGGCGAGGCGCTGAACAAGCCCCCGCCGGCTGGCGACTGCGCTTAGCCTATGATCGGTTTGACTGGCAGCGAGACGGCGAAACGTTTGCGTTCGGTTATGACGCGCAGCTCGACCGGGTCACACTCGCCGCCGAGTTCATAGGCAGCGAAATGACCGCGGGGCTCGCGCTGAGCAGCGACCGAGGAGAAGTCGACCACCGCGATATCGCCGCAAGCCACGATGTCGACAGCCTTCGCTTCGGCGCCTTCCTGGCGAGACATGGCGAAAACTGGTCGATTGGCGTAGCGGTGCATTTCGCGGACGAGGAGCTGGACAACATTCGCCGCGTTACGGGCGTCGCGGGCCAGATTGCCACCGGAGAAAGTGACGGAGACAGCCTTTCGCTGCTGCTGCAGATGCAGCGCAACTACGATTGGAACCGCTGGCGACTGGCGCCAACCCTGCGCCTGGGCTACAGCGAAAGCGAGCTGGATGAGTACCTGGAAACCGGCGCCGTGGCCATGAACCAGCGGGTGGGTGACCGGCGTGCAACCAACAACTTTGCCGAAGTTGGGATCAGCGCCTCGTCGGCGTGGTCGACACAGGACGGCGGGGGTTGGCGGTTACGTCCGCTCGCCAGCCTCTTCTACCGCAGTCAGCTCGGCAATCGCAGCCAGGAGATCAACAGCCGGCTGGCGACCGTGCAGGAGGTGGTGCGGACATTCAGCATCGACGCGCCCGATGACGATTACTGGCGTCTGGCGCTGGCGCTCGAGGCGGGCCTCAGCGAGAGGTTGAGCCTTCAGCTGGGTGGAACGCTTGAGGAGGGCGCCAACCGGCTCGACGGCTACAGCGCCGGCCTGAGCTTGCAATACCAGTGGAAGTAGCCTCTGCCGTTCGGCTACGGCCGGGTCTCAGCTTCTGGCGCGGCGCCGGTGTGACGAAGCTCACGGCGGACGAACCAACGCACCAGGCGGGCCATGCCCAGGCGCGCCAGGAGCGGCCGGGTGAGAACAAACAGCCGGTAAATCCCGTGTACCACGGGTTTGAACGCTCGCGAGCCCCAGAAGCGCGCCATCCGGGTCATACCCAGGCGCTCGTAGATTCGGGCAAACGCGGCAGGTCCCGATACCCACTCGCCGTTTTCGCGAATGTGCAGCGCCTGCATCAGTTCCGCTTGCCTCGGCACGCCGTCGGGTGACTCGGCCGCAAAGTCCTGGGCGGCGCAGTTGACCATCGACAGAGCGTTGTTCCGATCACCGCGGCTCAACTCGTCGATCTCCGCGACGCAGATAGGGCAGTTCCCGTCGTAATAGACTTCGATAGCGTTTTCGTTGCTCACACGAACATCTTAGTACGCCTGCGCGTGAGGGAGACGCCAACATTTCGTATCTGCACACCCGCAGCACAATCGTATGACGGTGACTAGCGATTCAGCCGGCGCTTGAACCCGCGCGATCAGCCCGCATACTGTTGAGCAGAGCCGACGTCCGGCAGCAAGCTAGGAGACACTGATGACCGAATCCACGCAGCAGCGAGCCATCCTTGCCGGAGGCTGTTTTTGGGGCATGGAGGAGCTGATCAGGCACATGCCGGGCGTCATTTCCACGCGCGTCGGCTACAGCGGTGGCGATGTGCCTAACGCGACCTATCGTAATCATGGAACTCACGCTGAGGCTATCGAGATCATCTTTGACCCCAAGCAGATGAGCTACCGCACACTGCTGGAGTTCTTTTTCCAGATTCACGACCCGTCCACCTTGAATCGCCAGGGCAACGACCGCGGCACTTCCTATCGGTCGGGCATCTATTATGTGGATGAGGAACAGCGGGCCGTCGCGGAGGACACGATCGCCGACGTCAACGCTTCCGGCCTGTGGCCAGGCAAGGTGGTGACCGAGGTGGCGCCGGCCGGCCCCTTCTGGGAAGCAGAACCGGAACATCAGGACTACCTGCAGCGTATTCCCAACGGCTACACGTGTCACTTCATTCGACCTGATTGGCGGCTGCCCAAACGCAAGGCTTCTTGAATCAGCGCAGCTTATCGGGTGACAAGGCCTTGAGCGACGTGCCCGAGGGTGGCGCACCCTACCAGCCGATCGCGTGCGAAGATTACGACTTTGTCGAGATCGCCTGCCTTGATCGCTACGAGGTTGCCGTCGAGACTGCCACGGGCACGCTGCTTGCGCGTGCTATCACGACCGAGGTGAACCAAAACGGCGAGTTTCTCGTTCTCACGGACAAAACCGGCCAGCAGCAAATGGTACGTCTCGATCAGATCGAGACCCTGAGAGTCATCACCCGACCCAGCCGTTTTCACGAGCGCACCTTCGCTCGGTCCTGACCGCAATCCAAACCCGATGCGGTCAATGCCTTACAATGCCGGCATGAAACGCTCCGTCTCCCGTTCGCTTCGCCATCAGCCTAAAGTCACCCTACTTTCGTGGGCCCTGCTCGCCACCTCGCTCCTGGGGACGACCGCGCTGGCTCAAAGTGAGGCCACCGATCCTTTTGAGACGCAGGCGCAGTCGCTGCACCAGCAGATGCTGTCGATCGACGCTCATGTCGACATTCCCCCCAACTTCGCCACCGAGAAGGCGGACCCCGGCAAAGAAACCCGAGGCCAGGTCGACCTGCCCAAGATGGACCGGGGCGGCTTGAGCGGCGCGGTGTTTGCGGTTTTTGTCTCGCAGGACGTCAGAAACGCCGAGAACTACCAGCGGGCAAAACAGGACGCACAAACAAAACTGGACGCCATCTGGCGCATGGCCGAGCAGTACCCGGACCGCGTCGGCGTTGCCACCTCGCCCGAAAAGCTCAAAGAGCTACATGACAGCGGACGTCACTTTGCCGTTGTCGGGATGCTCAACGGATTTCCGCTGGGGCCGGAGGCCGAGGAGCTGGACGCCTACTTTGAGCGAGGCCTGCGCCAGCTCGCCTTCAACCACGCCGGGCACAACGCGCTGGCGGACTCCTCGAGACCTCGTGATCGGTACGGTGACGCGCCCGCCGAGCACGGCGGGCTGTCCGACCTGGGCAAGTCGGTAGTCCGGCGCATGAACCAGCTGGGAATCATCGTGGATGTATCCCAGCTAACGCCGGCGGGCGTGCAGCAGGCGGTCGCCGTCTCCGAAACGCCGGTCATCGCTTCACACTCCGCCGTTGCCTCGCTGCTCGAACACCCCCGAAACCTCTCTGACGCGGACATGAAGCTGATCGCTGATAAGGGCGGCGTGGTGTGCATCGTCGCCTTTGGTGGTTATCTGATCGACGTCGGGATGGACTTCAATGCCGAAATGGAAAAGGTCCAGGCGCGTTTTGGCGTCGCCGAAGAAAGTGAGGTGGCCGCGTTGCCAGAAGCGCAGAAAAAGGCCTACCAGGGCGAGATTCTGTCCCTCCTTCGACGCTTGCCGAAGGCCAGCGTCGCGCAGTACGTCGACGCCATCGACTACGCCGTCAAGCTCGTGGGCGTCGATCACGTGGGCATCGGCACGGACTTCAATCACGGTGGCGGGCTCAAGGAGTTTAAGAACGCCGGTGACTCTTACCAAGTGACCGCGGAGCTTCTGCGGCGCGGCTACACGGAAGACGACATTAGAAAGATCTGGGGCGGCAACTGGCTGCGGGTCTTTAGCGAGGTAACGCACCACGCGCGCGGCGGCGTCAAAGACTCAGGCTGATTCAGGTTTCCTGCGGCAAACTGGTCAGCAGATCGCGAAAATCCCGGGCCCATCGACCGACCTGAATCTTGGCGTCACCCAGGCGTGTGAAGCCCGCGCGCAGGACCCGACTTCCCGAACCCCAGCGAACCACCGCCAGCAGTTCCGCACCCGTTTGCGAGTCGCTAACCTCCATCTCGATGGCAACACCGCCAAGACCCGCACCGGTCGCTTTGGTAAGCAGCGAGACGTTCAGCACGCCGTCGGTTGCATCGAGGTCGGTAACCACAAACCGGACTCGGGCTATTTCCGGCCCGGCTTCCTCGACCACTTCATAGCCAGGCTCGTCGACCAGCCGGGCCGAAAACTGTTCGACGGTATAGTCTTTGAGCGACTCGAGCTCTTCTGCAGTGAATTCATCGTCGTTCTCACCGGGCTGATACAGCACGATCGGTCTTTCGACGATGAATCGGCGATAGTCGGCCAGAGCGGGATTTAGCGACCGAAGGTGATTTTCCGCAATCCGCTCCAGGGAACCGTAGTCTCGAAGAAAGCCGCTGGGCTCAGGCTCCCGGATTGGGGCGGCGCAGCCCGCGAGAGCAGCGAGCAGCGCGATCAGCAGACCGGCCGTGGCGGCACGATAGGGATCTTGAGCCACCCGACGGCTCACTGGTTGGGAAATTCATGACTGGTCACACCACTATTTTTCAGCAGTATCCCGGACTTGATGGACCCAATAATGCTCAAACCGGGTGCAAAAAGTGCGCGTTTTACGTATCTGTTAATGAAACGTCGTTTTTTCGCCGACTGCGATCGAACGACCGGGAGAGATTCGCGCCGGGACAGACTCCGGGGCGAGCGCTATAATTTGCTCAACGAACATGAGGTGTTCGCGATGAAACTAGCAGCCATTGCTTTGCTGTTGACGGTTGTGCCAGGGGCTCTGGCTCAGTCTTCCGGCGGCGATTTTGAAATTACCCGCTCCGTCATCGGGGCTGGCGGAAGCAGCTCGGGGGGAGACTTCACCCTCACCGGGACCATTGGCCAGCCGGTGGTCGCCACCTCACAGGGCGGTCAGTTTTCGCTGTCTGGCGGCTTCTGGACTCCGGGCCAGCGCCCCGACCTCCTGTTTAGCAACGGATTTGAGTAAAAGCTGCGCGGTGCTGCCGTTGTCCGGGCCACTTCGCCCGACAACCCTGACATCGCGGACTCCCAAGCTGCTGGCGTTTTTGCTGCTCATTTTTCTGAGCCTAAACGCTCATGCGCAGCCCAACTCGGCTGACCCGGGCTCGGAAGCGCTGCCCAGCGACGTTGATTTCCGCTGGGGACTGCAGCTTCCGATGCGCGATGGGGTAAAGCTTGGCGCCACCCACTATCGACCGGCCGGTTCCGCGCTGGAGCCGCTGCCGACCATCGTCACGATCACCCCCTATATCAGCGATCGCTATCACCCGGACGCGCTTTACTTTGCCCGGCACGGCTTCAACTTCCTGGTGGTCGATACCCGGGGCCGGGGCAACAGTGAGGGCGAGTTCAAGCCGCTGGGGCTTGAGGACGGGCTGGACGGGCACGACGTGGTCCAGTGGATCGCCCAGCAGCCCTGGTCGGATGGCAAGGTGATGATGCGAGGCGGGTCCTACGGCGGCTACAACCAGTGGGCGACGGCACGCTATTTCCCGTCGAAGCTGACGACGATTGTCCCCATCGCGTCTCCCTATCACGGGGTCGACTTCCCGATGAACGACAACGTCCCCTACCCCTACTCCATTCGCTGGCTGACCTTAACGGCAGGGGTCACGCCACAGGGCCGCATCTTTGGCGACAACGCGTTCTGGAACCGAAAATTCCGCGCCTATCACGAGGCCGGCATCGCGTTTGCTGAGCTCGACGACTTTGTCGGCCACCCCAATCCAAACTTCGATGAGTGGGTCGCCCACCCTCACAGCGACGACTACTGGGCGGCGAGGGTTCCCGATGCCGATGCGTTTAGCCGCTTCGACCTGCCGATCCTGACGATCACCGGCTATTACGACGGCGATCAGCCGGGCGCCATGGAGTACTACCGCGAGCACATGAAGCACGGCAGCCCGTCGGGCAAGGCACAACACTTCCTGCTGCTGGGACCCTGGGATCACAGCGGGACGCGGATTCCGCGGCAAACGTTCGGCGGGCTGACCTTTGGCGACTCGATGATGTTTAACGCTTTTGGCCTGGATCGAGACTGGTACAACTGGACGCTGGGCAAAGGCGACCGGCCCGCATTCATCAAAGACCGGGTGACGTGGTTTGTCGCTGGGGCTGATCGGTGGAAATCGGCGGCCAGCCTCGACGCGGTGAGCAACGACGAACAGGTGCTCTACCTCACCTCGGTCGGCGCCACCGCGGACACCCTGTTTGAATCCGGGCAGCTGGCGAGTGAGCCGGCAAAGGCTGTTGATAGCGATCAGTACCGCTACGACCCGCTGGACACCCGAAAAGCGCAGCTTGATCCGCCCGACGCTTACATCACCGACCAGACCGAGGTGGTTCAGACGCAGGGAAACGGGCTCATCTATCACAGCGAACCGTTTTCGGCGCCGACGGAAATCAGCGGCTATGTCGAGCTGGAGCTATGGCTGGAGCTGGACGTGCCTGACACCGACATCAACGCGACGCTCTACGAGATCACGCGAGACGGACAGAGCATTGCGCTGGCGGGTCAAACGCTGCGAACCCGCTACCGGCACTCGAGAAGTGAACCCGTTTTGATGACGCCCGGCCGGGTGGAGAAGCTGAGCTTCAATCGGTTCTACTGGTTCTCTCGTCAGGTGGCGGAAGGGAGCCGGCTCAGGCTGTTCCTTCGCCCGGCCAACGGCGTTGCGCAGATGCGTCACTACAACGGGGCAGGCCCGGTGGCCAGCCAAACCGCGGAAGACGCCCAGACGGCTAGAATCCGAGTTCACATCGGGCCTGACACGCCCAGCCGACTTACGCTTCCCCTGGTTCGTTAACCGCTCGCAGGAAGGGAGCGGAGGGCTGCTGCAAGCGTCTGACGCTTGGCCTATACTCTGCTCCCCGACCGCAACTGCCCCTCTCTGGAGACTTCATGGCGTCTCGTATTTCTGTGGAAAAACCGCTGGTTGTGCTGCACGGCGACGAAATGGCGCAGGTCGCTTTCGAGCTGATCCTGGACCGTTTTGTGGCGCAGCGCCTGGACCTTAAGCTGGTGGAAATCGACCTGACGGCGGAGAACCGGCTGCTGACCAACGGCCAGGCGGTCCGGGACGCTATCGAGGCGCTAAAGACTCACGGCGTGGGGATTAAGAATGCGGGAATGACGGTCAACCGCCAGCAGCTCGATGAGCTGCTGGAAAAACACCCCGCCATCAAAGAAAGTGAACTCGACCGTCTCGCCACCAAATCGCCCAATGGTGCAATCCGAAAAGGCATCGGCGGCAACATCACGCGAGAAGATATCCAGTTTACCAACCTCAAAATTCGTCGGCCCGGCTGGCAGGATCGCGACATCACCGTGTCGACCATGGATACCGGCGGCATCAAACACAGCGCCAACGCGCTGTCGACCGCCTCCGGCGTCGCGAAGCTCGTCTTTGTCGGCAGCAGCGGCGACCCCGAAGAGCTGCATCGCCGCTTCATCAACAAAGGTGATCCCTGGCTGCTGGCTACCAATGAGATGGAAGCGGTTGAAACCTGGGCGCACGAGTTCTTCCAGCTCGCGATCGAGGAAAAACGCGATACCTATCTCGGCCTGAAAGATACCGTCATTCCGGGCTACGACGGGGTGATGCGAGAAGCCATTGAGGACATTTTCAAAGAACATTACGAAGCCAAGTTCAAGGAGCTTGGCCTCAGCTATCACTACGAGCTGATCGACGCGCAGGCCGCTCGGCTTGTGGCCAATCCACCGGAACGCGGTCTCTGGGGCGTGCCGGACAACACCTCGGGGCGCAAGCTCTACAAGCTGGTGAAACAGCTGAAAAAATTTGGCATCTCCGATCGGGAGGCCCACGTGTCCATCTCCCGCATGAGCGCGGGCGGCGGTGATCAGTACGGCAGCTACAACGCTCCGGCTCCAGAAGACGGCATCGTCAAGGTCATTGTGGACGGCGACGAAAAACATGCTCGCCACGTGCGTCAGGGTGACCCGATGCTGTTCATGTCCAATGACCGGCAGGCAATTAAAGACTGGGTGAGCCAGGTGTTCCGCGACGCCTCACACAAGGACAAAGAGGTCTACTTCGGTCTCAAACGCGAGTACATGGCCTACGACGACGTCTTCAGCACGATCATTACCGACGTGCGGCGGGAGCTCGCCAAGCAGGATACGCCCCCGCCTTCGTTCATGATTATGCGGCCATCGCGCCAGCTCGTAAAAATGGTGACCGACCCGCCGCGCAACGCCCTGTATCCGGCTCAGAACCTCGACGGCGATATCTTCTCCGATATCTCGGCCGCCCTTGGCGGCAGCCTGGCAACGGCCAGCTCGGTGATCGAAAGCACCGACGGAACCATGCTGTTTGAAGCGCCCCACGGCACCGCTCACGATCTGTACCTCAAGTATCTGGAGACCAACGGCGAGGTGGCGCTGTTCAACTCCTCAGCGCTGCTTTACGCGCTGGCCAACGCGCTAGAAGCGCTGGCGACCCGCGAGGAAAATCAGGCCCTGTTGGCTTACTCGGTCAACCTCAAGAACGCGCTCATCGAAACCGTTGGCCGGGGCATCATCACGGGTGACCTCAAAGGCAAAACGATTGACCCGGACGGCGAGCAGATTGTCGACATGCAAGGATTCCTTGACGCCGTGGCGTCGGTGCTGGACGAGTCAGACAGCTGATCGATTGGGCGGCGAGCCCATCGCCGCCACGTCAACCGGTGCGCGACAGGGGTGGTGTAGCACCCGCTAACGATTCAGGGCCGCAGACCCGATTGCGACCTGCCGCTTTAGCCTGATACAGAAGCTGGTCGGCGCGCTCAAACAACGCCAGAGCACTCTCGCTTCCGCTGAGCTCAGCACAGCCGCAGGAAATTGTCACGGCAACCTTTTCGCCTTGAAACCGGAAATTAGCCGCCTCGATGGCGGCCCGAATTTTCTCGGCGGCCTGCCTCGCGTGCGCGCCCGTGCTCCCCGGGAGGACAACCACAAACTCTTCGCCACCATAGCGTGCCACCAGGTCGTCCCGACGAACGCTGTTCGCCAGGACCCGCGCCACCGACTCGAGAACTTTGTCACCAGCCTGGTGGCCGAGCGTGTCGTTAAGCTTCTTAAAGTGGTCGATGTCGCAGACCACCAGCCCGAGGGGTGTATTGGCATCCCGGCTCTCGCCGATCAGCTCTTCCACCCGAGCATCGTATGCCCTGCGGTTCAGCAGGCCGGTCAGTGCATCAACGGTGGCTGCCTGCCGGGCATCCGCCAGCTCTGACTTCAGCTCGCCCGCCGAGGACTCCAGCTCGCCCACCCGGCGCCGCAACGCGTTGAGTTCCTCATCCTGCGCAACGTGACGCTCTCGCTCGTGGTCGATAAAACCCTGGAGGCGGCTATGAATCGCCTCGGTACGTAGCTCAACCAGTTCCCGTAAGTCGGGTAGATCGGTGGCTTGTGCCACGTCGCTGCTGAGCAGACCCAGGTGGCTGTTCACCGACTCGGCCATGGCTTCACCACGCTTGAGGTTTTCGGCGAACTGATCCTGGGTGCCCGCCAGCGACCGATCGATTTCCTTGAGCCGTGAGGTCAAGCGATGCAGAAACCCCTTGAGCTCGCGAACCTCACGCGACTGACGGGCGGCCGCTTCGGTGATGAGCTCAGCGATCTGCCGGACGGTGGCGGGCCAGCGGTTGTCAGGTACCGACTGCATCAGGGCAGCGCGGGTCGCCTCAAGCGCCTGCGGATCAAGAATCTCGCGGTCTACGACATCGAGCATGGCCAGAAAACGCGATTCGGGCGACGGCCGAGCCGACGGAACCGAGCCGCTCGCCTGAAGTGCCCCGTCGAGCTGCGACGCGGTGCGGTCCAGGGCGGATACGCTGCTGGAGATGTCGTCGAGCAGCGCTTCGACCGATGCCGAAACCGGCGACGAGCGCACGCCGGCCAGCAGCTGGTCAAGCTGCCGATCGAGCTGCGGATCGAGACCGGTGGCCGGGGCCGCCAGGCGGCTTGCCGTCAGCCGCAGCAGGACCGCCATTCGCTGGAGCTCCTGCTCGTCGCGCTCAGCGTCAGCCAGCGCAGCAAAATATTTCTGTTTCCAGTCTTCGGCCATCGGGTTCATCCGGCACATCACGCCTAATATCGGCCAAACGCAGAAAACCTGTGGCCTGGGGGGTTAGCCAGCGCAAGCCCAGGCGGGAAGATCGTTCGCTGTCGGGAGGGGATCTGCCGGGTTCGACGACAAACGTTCCAGGAGGGCTGGCAGCGATGATCGAGTGAGTTCGGCCTGAAATTCGTTGCTGAGGGCCTCGAGCGCCGCAACCTTGTCCTCTCCGATGGCGCTGCCCTTCGGAAGAACGGTTGCGGTAGCAATCACGCGATATAAACGCAGCTCATCCAGCGGATCGAACAGCGGATGAGTGTAGGTCGTCAGGGCCCGTTCCGCCGCCGACCCGGTGGGAGCGGTCAGAACAAAAAACCAGCGACGGAGCGCCACCGTAAAGGCATCAGGATAAGCCGCCGGCGACGGCCCGCACTCGAACTCTTCCAATGTCGGCAACGGCTGGCCGGACAGCACGCGACTTCGAATCAGCACGCGCCGCTGCTTGGCGGTTTTCGCCGGTTCGAGCTGATTCAAAGCCCACCGGGCCGTCGCCGGCTCGGCGGCGTCCAGCGCGATGTCCGCCAGTTCCACTAGCAGATCGCTGGACGGCTGCTCCCGTTCCGCTAAGGGCAGCAGCAAACGCAGACCCTCGCTGTGCAGCTCGGCAAAGGACAGCAGCCTAGCGAGCTGCAGCCGCATCCGGTGGCTGATCTCGGCTTCGCCGCCGTAGCGATCAAGCGCCAGAGTCATGCCGGCCATCGCAGCCTCCACGCTGGTGGCACTTTGGCGGGCAAGGAACGCCGCGCGGGCCAGGTTCACCAGCACGACATAGCGGGTGTAATGCTCGCTGGTGGGCTCAACGATTCGTCGGGCATGCTGGAGGCGATCCACAGCCTCAGAGTATCGACCGGTGCGAATGAGCAGGCCTGAATAGGTTCGCAGGACGCTTGCGTGGGTTGGATCGCTCGGCGAATGGCGCCGGAAGATACCGAGGGACTCCTGAAACGCGGCGTCGGACTCATCGATGCGCCCTCCCTGGCCCAAAAAGATCCCCTGATTGCTTAGCATGACCGCCAGCGGAAACGGGTTTTCGGTTTCCCGCATGTGGGCCACGGCCTGACGCCAGTGTCCGTCTGCCGCTTCGCGATTCCCGGCTCGGAGGGCAACGCCGGCCAGCAGCTGGCTGAGCTGCCCACGACCGCGCGCGCTTTCTTGACCGAATTGCTCAGCCACTTCGGCCATCGAACGCACCGTATCGTCAGCCCGGTCCATCTGTCTTAGCCGGAGGTAGGCGTTGGCTAGGGCGTAGCTGGCCCTAAGCCACGTCTGACTCTCCTGCTTATTCAGAGGACGATCAGGCAATGATTCTCGTAAAAACCGCTCCGCCTCCGCCGGATCGTCTCGTACCAGGGCATTGCCGAGGCCATTCACCGCACTGAGATTCAGGCGCCGAGCCGACGCCGGCAGGTTTTGCGAGGCGTCATAAGCCTGCTGGTAAGCCTCTCGCTCCTCATCGGTCAAGCCGAGCTTCGCGTACGTTTCCCCCAGCGCTAGATACACCTCCGTCGCCAGCAGCGGGTCCCCCCTCACCTGCTCATCGATGGACGCCCGCGCCTGGCGTAACGCGTCGGTTAGACCGATATTGCTCTGACCCTCGCGGTAGGGGTCCGCCTGCCGAAAGACGCTGGCCAGAATTTCCTGCGCTTTTGCGCTTCGCTCGGCCTGCGCGTTAGCTTCGCGAGACCGATTGACCGCCACCAACGTCGCCAGCGTGAGGCCCACAGCAAAGAGTGCCCCAAGTGTGACGAGCGTGGCGTGCCGCTGAACAAATCGCTTCGCCAGATACCAGGGTGACGGGGGCCGTGCGGCGACCGGAAATCCGCCGAGGTAACTCCTTAGATCAGCAGCCAGCATCGCAACCTGCTCATAGCGATCCGCGGGATCTTTTTGCAGCGCCTTGAGCACAACCGCGTCGAGATCACGGGGAAGCTGAAGCTGGTGACGGCTTGGCGGCGACGGCGCTTTCTGCGTCAACGTCTCCAGCGCCTGCTCGAGCGACAGGTCGCCCAGCCGGTAGGGCGGGCGCTCGGCCAGCAGTTCGTACAGCAGCAGTCCCAGCTGATAAACGTCGCTGGCCACCGTGACCTCAGCATCGCTCACCTGCTCCGGGCTCGCGTATTGGAGGGTGATCGGGCTGCCCGCCTGGCCGGTCTGATAGGCATCGACCCGGTCTTCCAGCAACGCCGCCACGCCAAAGTCCAGCAGCCTGGGCTGACCCTCTTCGTCGACCAGGATATTGGCCGGCTTGATGTCGCGATGAATCACCAGGCGGTTATGGGCATAAGCCACCGCGTCGCAGATCTTCAGAAACAGATTGATCTTGGCGGTGAGAGAAAGGTCCGCCGCCGCACCGAGCAGGCTTTGACCGGCAACGTAGTCCATGGCGAACCACGGAGAGCCGTCGTCCAGGACACCCGCATCAAGGAACCGTGCGATACCGGGATGCTGCAACGACGCCAGGATACGGCGCTCACGCAGAAATCGATCCAGCACGTCCTGCCCGCTGCGCTGCGCCTTCAACATCTTGATGGCCGCCGTCTGCGCGAAGTCCTGCGCCTCGCGAACGGCCAGCCAAACCTGCCCCATGCCGCCGGTGCCGATCAGTTCCTGCAGACGCCAGTTGCCTGGCTGGCCCGGCGGCTCAACCACCGCGTTAGCCGCGTGGCTTTCGCTCAGCTGCCGCGCAGCGGCGGCGAGGGGCTGTAGATCGTCAGCCTCGGTACGTTGAAGCAAGTCCTCGAGCTGGCTTCGATGGACCGCCGGCAGCTCCGTCAGCCAGGCGTCGCGCTCTGCGGCGCCCAGGGATAGCGCGTGGTCGAGCAGTTCGTCCAGCCTGTGGAAATCGAGCGGCCCGGTTTCCCGGGTATCTGCCATCAGGCGTTTTCCAGGATGTGGCTTACCCAGGCGCGGGCGCGCTTGAGCTGCCGCTGGACCGTCCGATCGCTGGTGCCCCGAAGCTCGGCAATCTCAGCGCTGCTGAAGCCGCCAAAACAGGATAGATCGATGACTTCGGCCAGCTCCTCGTTGTCCTGCTCCAGCTGGTTCAGCGCCTCATCCAGGCGCAGAACGCGGTGTGGATCATTCAGGTCGGCCAGCAGGTTGCTGTGCAGCGATTCCACCTGCAGCCCACCGCCGCGTTTGGACGCCATTCGGGCACGCCACGTGTCGATGACAATCTGACGCATCACCCGGCAGGCGACGGCAAAAAAATGTCCGCGGTTGCGAAACTCCGCGCTGTTGGCTGCCGACAGTTTTTCGAATGCTTCGTGGACCAGCGACGTGGTCTGCAGTTCGTTGCGAACGCTCGAACGCCGGAGCTGCGACTGAGCGAGCGTTTTGAGTTCTTCGTAAAGCAAAGACACAACGTGGTTGAGCGCCGCCTCCCCGCCTTCGGCCTGGGCTCTCAGTAGCTGGGTGACCTCTCCCGGCGAAACGGGGCTTTGGCTGGACATGTTCGACTCCGCAGCCGGCTGACCAAAATCGCGTGAATTCCAGTGTCGAGGGTCGTGCAAAGCCTGTCAAATGGCCGGGCTCAACTTATGGTGTCAGCTCCATGAATTCGGTGATGGCAGACATTAGCCCGGTTGCCAAAGGCAGCGACGGATCGCTGTAGCTCGCCATCTGCTCCGCCATGCCGCCGTCAGCCGTTTTGAGCACGTGATTCATCCCCTTGATCACCTGGAGACGAGCCTGCGAAGCGCGCGAGGCGAGCAGCTCACCTTCCGACACCGGGACCTGCAGGTCGGTGTCGCCGTAGAGCAGCAGTATCGGCAGCGAGAGACCTTCGATCTGCTGCGCCGGGTCATGAGCAAACCAGGAGATCAGATAGGGCTGCACGGAGGGGCGCAGCAGCGACTCGAGTCCGGTGGGCACTGCCTCTACCGTCTCCCCGTTGCGCAGCGTATCGAGCGCCGCGATGGCCTGCGCCAGCGGGTTCCCTGTTAGCTGTGCGCTGAGCTGCGTGGCAATCAGGTCGGCCGGATGGGTCCCTGGTCCTGCCAGCACCACCAATCCCGCCGGCCGAACTTTCTCTGCCGCCGACAGCACAATCTGCCCTCCTTCGCTGTGGCCCAGGAGAAACACCGGCGCTGAGCAACGCTGATCAAGCCATCGGTAGAGCGCAACGGCGTCGTCCACGTAGTGCTCAAAGCGCAGCGACGACTCCGACTGACTTGCGGTCGTGCTGGCGGCGACCATCCGCTTGTCGTAGCGGAGGGTTTCAACGCCCTGAGCCTGAAGCCCCTGCGCCAGGTATTTGAGACTGTTATTGCTGCCGGGAAGCACCGCTGAGTTGCCGTTACGATCCGTGGGACCCGAACCCGCAACAATCAGGCCGCAGGCGACGGTGGGTTTAAGATCCGGCACCAGCAGCGAACCTTCAAGCGTTCCGCCCACGACATCGATCGATACCTCGGTCTCCACGGCCACAACGCCGCAGGTCCAGGCAAGCAGCACCATCCCCAGAGCCGCTTGTACCGTGCATCGGTAGCCCAACGCCAGATTCCCGCTACGATCACTCGTCCGCATGATCAAAGCCCTCGAGCCGCTGGTATAGCACAAAGGAGTATGCGACCGGTAGCAGACCGGCAGCCACCGACAGCGCGACCATGGGCACCATCCCCAGCCCCCCGACGCCGACGATCATCAGCCCGGCACCGGCCGCGACAAAACAGTAGCCGGCCATCCGGTGGGTTCGGGCCCAGACCTCGTCGCTGGCCAGCGTCCACGGCGTGCGAATTCCCACAAAAAAATTCTTGCGGAGTTTCCCGGCGTAATTGCCGATGACAATAAGCAGCAGGCCCACCGCCAGCGGAATGACGCGCTCGGTGGAAACGGGCTGACCGAGGCCGCTCAGCACGATCAGCCCCCCAACCGCGAGCATAAAGAGCACCAGCGCCACCTGGAAGATATGGATCACGCCGGCAAACTCATGAGTTCGAAAACCCTTGGGCGAAATCCTCGGGATGATCCACATCAGCAGACACATACCCAGAGCACCAACCGGCCCGATCAAGACACCCGTCAGCTTGCTGGAGTAGCCATCCACCTCGCCGGCGGCGTTCCAGTGGGTCGGCACCGTGTCCGCCATGTGAGGATAGGCCAAGGCACCGGCCACCGCCCCGGCAGCGATCAGCACCAGGGACAGTAGGTTAGCGGTTTTTTGCGTCATCGTTGACCTCCGTAGCAGGGGGATTGAGCAGCTCCATCAGCACCCCGGCAGCGTCCTGCATCACGGTGGTGTTCAGGGAGTAAACAATTTGCTGACCGCGGCGTTCAGTTCGAACTAGATCAGCCTGTTTCAAGAGGCTGAAATGGTGGGAAAGCGAGGCTTTGGTCATCGGGAAATGGTCGGCAATGTCGCCGGCAGGCATGGAACCCGCCCGCAGGATCCGCAGGATCTCCCGCCGGGTCGGATCCGCCAACGCCTTAAAAACCGATTGCCCGATCATGGTTGTATGATATTTAGATAAATATCTAAATACAATCAACCAATGACACAGGCCCGGACACCACCCTAGCTTTCGCCCACACCCACCACAAAGCTGGCGCACGTGGTGGCGCTGCCGCCCAGATTGAAGGTGATCATGTTTCGCGCACCTTCCACCTGGGAGTCACCCGCCTGGCCGGTGACCTGACGAGCGCAGTCGAGCACCATTCTGACGCCGGTGGCCCCGACCGGATGACCCAGCCCGATCAGCCCCCCGCTAGCATTGACCGGAAAGCTGCCCCGCGGTCCAATTGTGCCGTCTTCGATAACCCGCCAGCTCTCACCCGGCGGCGTCAGGCCACAGTGATCGATGGCCATGTACTCCGTTACGGTGAAACAGTCATGCGTCTCCAGACCGTCGAGTTGGGAAATGTCTTTGAAGCCCGATCGACTCAACGCGTCGCTGAATGTTTTTGCCGCGTGAGGAAACAACAGCGGCTGTTCCTGGCTTCGACGCAGCTTTTCTTCCAGCAGCAGCGGCCCGGATCGATGCCCCCAGCCCCGAATCCGAGGCAGATCGTCCAGAGCCATACCCTGGCGCCGGGCGTGATCTTCGGCAAACGCTTTACCGGCTAAGATGATGCTCGCGGCGCCGTCGGTCATCTGGCCGCAGTCACTTTTTCGTACTCGCCCCTCGATCACCGGATTAGTCTCCGGGTCATCAGAAAAAAACGCTTCGCTGATATCCCAGCCACGCGTTTGGGCGAGCGGGTTGCGCCGGCCATTGTCGTAATTGATTCGCGAGATCTCCCGCAGGTGCGCATCGTCAATCCCGTAGCGAGACTCATAGGCCTGGGTGATCCGATCGAAAAGGAACGGCCATGGAAAGTCGCAGTCGGTCGCCTCGACCCCAGACCAGGCCGCCGCACCGAGATGTTCCGCGCCCTGACGCCCGGGAACGTTGCGCATAAGCTCAAGGCCCACCACCGCGGAACACTCAACGTGCCCGGCGAGAATATCGTTCATGGCCGCAATCACCGCCATCGAGCCCGACGCGCAGGCCGCCTCATGCCGTGCGGTTGGAATGTCGTCGAGCTCGGGGAACGTATGACCAAAAAATCCGCCCATCAGGCCCTGACCGGCAAACAGGTCGCCGGCAAAGTTGCCAACGTGCCCGGACTGGATGCCGTTGGGCTCCAACCGTGTCGACGTCACCGCAGCCGTGAGGGTCTCGCTGAACAGGTCATAAACCGTCAGCCCTTCCCGCGCCCAGTTGCGGGCGAAGTCGGTCTGGGCTCCCCCCAGAATGAACACCTCACTCATCAGCGGCGACAGCCTGCTCAAGAAGATTGCGCTGAACCTTTCCCATGGGATTGCGGGGCAATACGTCCAGCAACAGCAGCCGCTCGGGCAGCTTGAAGCGGGCCAGGCCCTGCTGCGTCAAAAAGGCGCAGATTTTCTCCAGCGTCGGAACGTGCTGCAGCTCCTGCGGCACAATGCAGGCGCAAACCCGCTCCCCGAGGTTCTCATCCGGATACGAGCAGACCGCCCCTTCGCGAATCCCGGGAAACGCTTCCAGCAGGATATCCAGTTCAGCCGGCGAAATTTTCATGCCGCCTCGATTAATAATGTCCTTGCAGCGGCCTACGATTCGATAGTAATCGGTCGCCTCGGGGCAGATTTCCACAAGGTCACCGGTGCGAAACCAGCCGTCGCTGGTGAACACGTCATCGCCGAGATTGTTGGTGTACCCATCGAACACGGTAGGGCCAAAAAACAACAGCTCACCCGGCTCGCCCGGCTCGGTGATGTCGACCTCCGTATCTACGGCGACCACCCGGGTTCCCACCATCTCGTGGGTGATCCCGGTCCAGGGCATACCACCGACCCCCATGCGCGGAAACATGGTGGCGCGCACCTTCGGATCGGGCGAGGTTTCCGGCGTGGAAAACAGCGCAATCCCCTCGTTGGACCCGTAGAAATTTACGATCTGCTTGCCGTAAGTGTTGTCGAACGTGTCGACCATCCATGGCGCCAGCGGGGCGGAACCAGATCCGATTCGGCGCAGCTCGGTGAAGTCGAACGCGTTCCAGGTTTCCGGCGACCCCGCGAGCTGATTCAACACCGCCGGCGGCACAATCGTAAACGTGATCTTTTCTTCCGCCATCTGCTGCAGAAATACGCCCGGATCGAACGGGTGATGCAGATAAAGGCTGCAGCCGATGTCAACAAACGGGAACAGGAAACCGCCAATACCGGCCATATTGACCAGCGGAAACGGATTCAGCAGCCGATCGCCCGGTTGGTACTCGCCGGCCGCCGACGAGTTCCTAGCCGTAGCAAGCCACATGTTGTGGGACCGCGGAACACCCTTTGGCTCGCCGGTGGTGCCGGAGGTCCAGCACACCGTAAGCACATCATTGGCGCTACCCAAATCGTCGCCGGCCTTGAGACTCGCCAGCTGTTCAGGCGTTGGGCTATGGTTGGCAACATTGGCGCACAGCATTCCACAGCCTTCCGGCAAACTGGCCCCAAAGGCGAGCACCTGCACGTCCGGGTCCAGACAGTCGCGCGCCTGCGCGGCTTGTTCGGTTTCGTGAAATTGCTCAAGGGTAATCATCGCCTGTGGCCCCAGCGTCTTCTGGGCAACCTTCAGCTCATGCTGTCGGTACTGCATCGGCACCGGCGAAAGGATGAGCCCGAGACGACTGGCCGCAAAATACAGGGCGACCAGCTCGACCGTGTTGGGCAGCTGAAGCAGCACGGTGTCACCGCGAACCAAACCGGCCTCCCGCAGCTGGATCGACAGGTGCAGCGTCAGCTGCTCGAGCTCCGCATAGGTCAATCTGGAGGGGTCTTCTCCGGTCAGCGCCGGCCGGTTAGGCGGATCAGCTACCGCCAGCATCGCGGGATTGGCGGCCGCCTGCCGAGCGAGCATTTGATGAAGCTGAGTGTCCGACCACCAGCCTGAGCGGGTAAACTCATCGATACGATGTTGAGGCGACGTCATCACAGTGAAATTCTCCAAAGCCATCGCGTGGACCCAGCCGTCCAGGACGGACCGCTGCCGGGCCCGCCGCGCGCTGCAATTTCTCCGACCGATCATAGGTCATGCGGGCTCACGCTTAAACATCGGGGTCTAGTTTGCTAAGCGGAATCGCCCTCAGGAAAGCGCTTTGCGGGAGCTGGTTGCTGGCGACCTGGAACGTCACCAGAAAAAGGTTGGCTGACGCGACCCATGGTGCGCCGCAATTCCCCTTCGGCAAGCAGCCCGTTGGGCTGCTGATCTACTCGCCCGACGGCTACATGAGCGCTACCGTCAGCGCCGGAGATCGTACGCGATTCACAGATGGCGCGAGCCCTCGTCAGCTGCCGGCGGCAGCGCTGGCGGACGCGTTTGTCAGCTACTTCCATTACGCGGGCAGCTGGTGGGTCGAGGGCGAAGAGGTGCTCCACCGGGTCGAAGCCGCCCTGAACCCAAACATGGTGGGCACAACTCAGGTCCGGCACGCATCTTTGGAGGGCAAGCGAATGCTGCTCACCGGGATCGAAACCTTAGCGGACCAGGAGCGGCGCCATGAAATCGCGTGGCGTCGCGCGGAGGCCGCTCCAGTTGGGCGGGCAAATGAACCGTGAGCCTAACCATTCCATGAACTGTTTTGTTTATGCCGGCAAGAAGCTGCATGAGGGCTACCTGTTTGTGCCGCAAGAAAACGACTTCTCTCGCGTGCCCGACGCGCTGCTGCAGCAGCTGGGTGAGCTTTCGCTGGTGCTGGAGCTCAGCCTGGAGCCCGGCCGCAAGCTGGCTCGCTCAGATCCAGAGAAAGTCAGACAGGCTCTTACTGAAGCCGGCTATTTTTTTCAGCCGCCGCCAGCCAAAACGCCGCTGATGCCGAACGAACAGCTGCTGCGCTAGCCGGACCCGACCCCTGACGCGTTCGGGACAAGACGAGGTAGGGAGTGGATCGCATGGCCCGCGGAGTTGGCAAGCGGCCAATCCAGCTTCAGACACGCTTCCCACCCCATGCGGTTTGTCATAATGCGCAAAAAGTAAACGCGAAGCAGGTTACGTTCGTCTAACTATGGCGTGGTGCGCCCATGAGGCTAACCGCGGGCTGAGGCGACCCGTTTCACAAGGCATGGACGGCGCCTAAACGATACTCCGCGCCAAAATTCTGCCCGTTACAGGGGGGCTCATGATTACAACGCGCCAGCTTTGCCGCACTTTCCAGGTCGGAGACACCGAGGTGCACGCCCTGGACCACGTGGATCTGGCCGTTGCTGCGCAGGAGTTTGTGGCGGTCATGGGTCCATCCGGTTCGGGGAAATCGACCCTCATGAACATCCTGGGCTGCCTCGACACCCCCGACGCTGGCTCCTATCAGCTGCTGTCTCACGAGGTCGCCGATCTTTCCGACGACGAGCTGTCGCAGTTCCGCAATGAACAGATCGGGTTCGTCTTTCAGAGCTTCCATCTGCTGCCTCGACTCAGCGCACTCGAAAACGTGCTGCTGCCGCTGCGCTACGGCAAGGCCAGCGTCGGTGGCGAGCAGCGCGCGCGCGATCTGCTGGCAAGGCTCGGCCTCAATGACCGCATGGGCCATCGGCCGAATCAGCTATCCGGCGGCCAGCGGCAACGAGTCGCCATCGCCCGTTCGCTGATCAACGAACCGCCGCTGCTGCTCGCTGATGAACCAACCGGCAACCTCGACAGTCGAACCTCTGAGGAGATCATGAGTCTTTTCGAAGAGCTTAATCGAGAAGGGCAGACCATCGTGATGGTCACTCACGAAGATGAAATTGCCGCCCACGCCAGCCGAGTCATCGCCATGCGGGACGGG
Organism: Pseudomonadota bacterium; assembly: GCA_039033415.1. Taxonomy (NCBI): domain Bacteria; kingdom Pseudomonadati; phylum Pseudomonadota; species Pseudomonadota bacterium. Next base: position 115,717 of record JBCCCR010000007.1, read on the forward strand.
AAGATTGCAACGGACACACGCCGCGAGGAAGCCGCATGAATATGCCTCGGTTAATGTTTATCACGAGCCTTTTGTCACTCGGCTCTGCGAACGCCCAGTCGCTTTTGACGGGTGTGGTGGAGGATGTGGAGGCCCAGACGGTCGAAATGCCATCGCTGCCTGGGGCCTGGCAACGGCGAATAGAATGGATGGCAACCGAAGGTAGTAAGGTCGCCATCGGTGATCCACTGGTGACGCTGGATCCCGGCGACCTCATATCGCAGGAAGAGCAGACCCGAACAGACCTTGAGAAGCAGCAGCTGTCCGCTGCCCGCCAGGTCGACGAGCTGAAGCTGAAAGTGATGGATGCAGAACAGCAGGTGGCACAGGCAGACGCAAGCGTTAGGCTGGCTGAACTTGACGCGGTGATTCCGGCGAGCACGATCCCGCGGCTAGACTACGACCGATACCAGCTCGCGCTCGAAATCGCCCAGCGGGAGCGGATACGGAGCGAGGCGGAGCTTCTGAATGCTCAGGAAGAACTGAAAGACGTGAGCGAACGGGTCGAGCTTGAGGTTGAGCAGGCTCAGGCAAGCTATGAACGAATCAGCAAAGCGTTGGAAGCCACCGTCATCAAAGCCCAGAAGGCTGGCTTTGTCATCTACGGCGAAAACCCCTGGACTGGCAAAAAGATCTTCCCAGGCGAGACGCTGTATGGCGGTTTTGCAATCGCTTCGGTTGCCAGCCGGCAGGATTTACAGATCCGGTTTTGGGTCCACGAAGCGGATATCCGCCAGTTCCGGCTAGGCGAGGTGCTGCAGGTCACTGCTGACGCGCAGGGACTGGAGACGTTTAAAGCGACGATTACGTATAGCTCCAGCCAGGCAGTCGAGCGGCAAGACTGGAGCGCCGGCGGATATTTTGAGCTGATTGCCGAGCCGGTTAGCCAGGTGCCCGAACAGCTCATGCCCGGCATGAGCGTCATGGCCGAGCGCGCCGGAGCTGCAGAATCATGAATAGTGCCAAGCCAACGCTGCTGAGCCTGATGCTCGTCATGTACTGCGCGGCCGTTCAGGCTGACCAATGGATGACGCTGGAGCCCGCCGACAGGCCAATCACCGTTTCAGCGTCAGGCATTGTGAATTCTGCCAATTCCCAGCGATTTGGTCCGCCGCCGAGCCGCAACTGGCGGGTCACCATCACCCAGCTGGCTGCGGAGGGCAGCAAACTCACTGAGGGTGATGTGATTGCCAAATTCGACGCCAGCAGCACCGACGATCGAGTGCGCAACCTGACGGGCGAACTCAACGCGAAACGTTCGGAGCTTGAGTCGACGCTCGAGATCCAGGCCCAGCAGATCGAAGAGGAAAAGGTTCAGCTGGCCAGCGCACGAAGTGCCGCTGACAAAGCGGAACGAAAGGCGAACGTCAGCGCCGATCTCTACGCCAGCCTGGAGTATCGCAAGCTGGTTGAAGAGCGCCGGTCGGCCAAAGACCTGCACGAACGCCAGCGGCAACGGCTCGTGCTCACCGAGCGCGTACGCGAGGCACAAATCGCCGAGTTGAAGGCCGATGTCCGTCGCCTCGAGAGCGAACTTGCGGGCGCGCAGCGGGAGCTGGAGTCATTTACCATCCGGGCGCCGCAGACGGGTGTGGTCATTGTTGGAACCAACAATGAGGGTCAGAAGCTGGACGTCAATGATGCCGTCAATCCGGGCATGATCGTGGCAGAGCTGGCAGACAGTGAGAATCTGTTGATACAGGCAGAGGTTCCAGAGTTTGCGGCAGCCAGTATCGCTGTTGGCCAAGTGGCTGCCGTCACGATCGACGCGGCGGGTGGCAACGAGCTCGAAGCCAAAGTGACCGCGGTGGCAAGTATCGTGCGACGCCAATCTCGTTACTCTCAGGCTATGGTGCGGGACGTAACCCTTTCACTGCCTGAGGATGCCATGGCGAGGCTCCGGCCAGGTATGTCCGCAAAAATTGTCATCGAAACGGACGTTCGAAGCGACGCGCTGGCGATTCCTGATCTGGCGCTTCGCTATCGCGACGGCCAGCCCGGCGTGGAGATCCGTGGCCGGGGCTGGAGCCCGGTAACGCTCGGCCCCGCCAGCGGCGGTCTACGTATTGTCGATGCCGGAGTCGAAGCCGGCGCAGAGGTGGCGCTATGACCCTTCAGTATCAGACCCCAACCTGGCGGCGCCGACTACGTTTGCTTGGCGTTTGGCTACCCTTCGCTATCGCCCCGTTGCTGAGCGGTTGCGGGCAAACCGGCGGAGGTACGCCCGGGGTTGTGCTGGAGTCCGCCAGCACCGAATTTACCATCAGCGCGGAGGGAGAGCTGGTTGCGTCAGAGTCTCTTCCGATCTCATTGCCCGGCTCGGTGCGTATGCGCTTCAATATCGCGTGGATGGCGCCGGAATTTTCTGAAGTGAAAGCCGGCGACGTTATTGCGCGTTTCGACGACGTTCAGATTCGTCAGGATCGGGACGTTACCGCGCTCAATGTCACCAAGAGTGATTTTCAGCTGGCAGACGTGCAGCGCGGCGGCGAAGTCGAAAAAACCCGAATTGCTCACGATAGCGAACGCGTAACCGGAGAGCGCGCGTACACGGAGACCTTCGCCGGTGCCGACGAACGACTTTTCAGCCGCAACGAGCTCATCGATGCGCTCGCTGACATCGACTATCTGGACGTCGAGTCAGCCTTCCTCGCCTGGGAGTCAAATACTTTCGATCAAAGGATCAGCGCCGAAGAAAATCTGATTCTCGCCCAACGTGACGCAGAGCTTTCGAAACTCCGGAAACAGGAAACGGCCCTCGGCATGATGGAACTGCGTAGTCCCGCCGACGGAACCTTTATCTATGCCCGGACGCCCTGGGGCGAGAAGTTGGGTAAAGGCAAAGCGGCGTTTCCCGGTCGACCTATCGGTCAGCTGCCGGTTCGAGGAAAGGTGAAAGCCAGATTGTTTGTGCCGGAGAATGATGCCGTCGGCCTAGCAAGCGGCCAGCGAGTTCGCTTTCGGCTCGACGCTGACAGTAGCCGCGACTTCACGGCAACGGTCACCACCGTCTCACCAGTCGCGAGCCCGCGAAACCGCACCGACCCGCAGAAATATTTCAGCGTTGAGGCAAAAATCGACGCAGTCGATGCAGACCTTATGCGGGTTGGCAGCCGGCTTCGCGCCGAGGTCATCACTCACGAGGTCGATGATGCGCTCGTTGCACCGGCTCAGGCGGTATATGGCGACCAGAGTAACGCGTGGGTATACGTGGTCAACGGTAGCAACTCGAGCGAAAGACGCTCCGTGGAACTAGGTCGGCGCAGTCCGGACCGGGTGGAAATCACGAGTGGCGTTGCAGCCGGCGAACGGATCAGTCTCGTGGCACCACCGGAGGAAACCGGATGAGTGGTGGACTCAATTTAGCAAGCATGCTGGTCGACGTTCGGCAGGCCGCCGGCCAGCTCGCGCACCACCGCATGCGCACCGCCTTGACGCTACTCGGCATGATCTTTGGCGTAGGTGCTGTGATCGCCATGCTGGCAGTCAGCGAAGGCGGCCAGCGCCAGGCCCTAGAGCTGATCGAGGGCATGGGCCTAAGAAACTTAATCGTCGAAGCCCGGGAGCTGGATTCTGAAACGGCCAAAGAGGTCCGAAAGTATTCCGCTGGGCTGAATATTCGGGACGCCGAGTCAATCGCTCGCACCCTGCCTTTTGTGGAGAGCTGGTCAGGCGCCAAAGCGTTTCGCACTTGGAGTCTGTTCAGCCGCGAAGGACAGAGCAAAGCTGAAGTCCTGGCCGTCAGTCCATCCTTTTTCCGGCTCTCCAGTCTCAGTGCGCAGCGCGGGGAGTTCTTTGACGACGACGCCAACCGTCGGTTCGCGCAGGTGGCGGTCTTGGGCAGCAACGCCGCCCGTGAACTGTTCCCCAACGGCGGCGCCGTCGGCGGTCGGATCAAGGTCAACCACCTCTGGCTTGAGGTGGTAGGCGTTCTCCAGGACCGCCAGCTGCCGGACGAGCAGTTTGAGGGTCGCGAGGTCGGCGGAGAGGCAAACCAGGTCCTCGTTCCGCTGCGCACCGGATTGACCCGCCTTAAGCTCGATGATCTAAGCCAGGAGCTCGATGAGCTGAAGGTCCGGATCGGGGACGGCATCGAACCCGGGGCAGCCGCTCAGGCGATCCGTCATCTGCTGGACCGCCGCCACAGCGAGCAGAACGACTACCAGATTACCGTCCCGGCAAGGCTGCTGGCCCAACACCGACAAACCCAGCGCATCTTTACCATCGTCATGTCTGCGGTGGCGGGTATATCGCTGCTGGTCGGCGGTATCGGAATCATGAACATCATGCTGGCAAGCGTGATGGAGCGTAAGTCTGAGATTGGCCTGCTGCGGGCTGTCGGAGCCACCGAGCGCGACATCGTGCGACAGTTTCTCGTCGAGGCCACCGTTATTGCGCTACTGGGTGCGGCCGCCGGCGTGGTGCTTGGGGTCCTACTCGCTTATACGATTGCCGCGTTTGCGGGCTGGGCAGTGGCCTGGTCGCTGCTGGTGATTGTCAGCGCAGTGATTGTATGCATGGCCATTGCGGTCGGATTTGGTGTCTATCCGGCCATGTCCGCTGCCCGTCTGGATCCGGTCCAGGCGCTCCAGTCGGACTAGCGAGCTGCCAGCCAGCCCGAGCGGGCTGGCTGACTGAGGTTTGTTTGTGGCGGCTGACTCTTAGGCCGGCTTGCGAAACTTGAGCGTCATGCGGTTTGACTCACCGATCGCCGCAACCTTGGCTCGCATTTCAGGATCGTCACCGGTGCCGTTAAAGGTCGGCGGCAAACGCCACACTACATCGCTTTCACCCGGTGAGTCCTTGGGGTTTTCATTGATCGCCGACTCGGCCACAAATTCGAAGCCCGCGGCCTCCATGGCGCTGATTACGTCAGCTTTCTTCAGATAGCCGCGACCGCCGCCGGCCCATTCGTCGCTCCAGTCGTCCGGGGCCTGGTGCTGGACAATGCCAACAACGCCGCCCGGTTTCAGGACGTTAAACGCGTCAGCGATGGCGCCCGTGAAGTAGCCACCCTGATCCTCAAAGCGACGCATGTTGTGCATCGCGCGAACCAGCAGCACCGCGTCGGCGGTGCCCGCAGCGTCGGCCGGTAACTTTCCGAATTCGTAAGCCGCGAGGGAAGCGCTGTCTTCCGTGCGCCACTCTTCAGCCTGCTTCGGCCACGTCTCGGTCCATACCTTAAAACCTTCGACGGCTTCCTCGTCAAAAAACCCGAAGAGCGGCCACATTTCTGCGCTGTAGTTGATGCCAACGAGCTTACCGTCAGCGCCCAGGTAAGGCAGCAGAATCTTGCTGTACCAGCCACCGCCGGGCAGCGCTTCAACCACCGTCATGCCTGGCTCAATGCCAAAGAAGGTCAGGGTCTCCTCGGGATGGCGCGAGGCAAAACGCGCCTTGGCTTCGTCTGGTTGATCGGCCAGCACTCGTGTCAGAATCTGACTTGAGTCCTCCGGCGCATCCACCATCGTCATCTCTTTGGGCGCCTCATCCGGCGGCGCAACCTCCGCGCTCGTCGTGGGCTCTTCGCTGCCGCCGCAGCCGGCCAGCAGCGAACTTAAAACAACTGTCGCTGCAAAACAGTGGGTCTTTTTCATCACAAATCCTCCAACCGGGAAGGGAGACCCGTCCGGAATCAGACGGGGGTAGGCTTAAAGCTGCTCTGCGAGGTATTCGAGCTCGAGTGCAGCCACACGCTCGGTCTCGCCGAGCAGAAACTTAGCGGCTTTGGCGCCGATCAGCGGGATATCAACCTTGGCTTTGTGCGTGATGCTGTAGCTGCAGGCTTCATCACCGTCGGCTTTCAGGGTGATGCTGGCGTTGACCCTGGCTGGCTGACCGTGGATCACCATTTCATAGTCACCCTTCATCAGGTCGCCGTCGCCGGTCCAGGTTTCGGTGATCGTGATCTCTTGCTCGGGCTTAAACAGCTTGGCCAGAAAACCGGGGAGTTCTGTGCGCGTGATGCGCTCAGCGATGACGGTCACCGTCTCGTCGTCCTCTTCGACCTCATAGGATGCCTCGACGTCACCCACACCCATGGCTCGCTCGACCAGAAAATCGGGGTCTGCCAGATACTCAAACACCGCGTCGAGCGACGCGTCGAACTGCATCTTTACGCTCATGGCGCCAGTCTACCAGCCCGCCGCTGGCTTGGGCTACGGTAATTGCGGAAGTATTGCCCGCAGCGATTCGCTCAGCGCCGGGTCCCCAAAAACAAAAAAACTCGGGTTGATCAACGACTCCCGACGGTTATACGTGAGCGGTTCAAAGCTTTCGCTGACCATCGTCCCGCCCGCTTCCTCAACGATGCACTGAGCGGCCGCGGTGTCCCATTCACAGGTGGGGCCAAAGCGCGGGTAAAGATCGGCGGTCCCGTCTGCGACCAGGCAGGACTTCCAGGAACTGCCGTGCAGCTGCACGTCGGTGGGCGCTAGCAGCGCCAGAAGCTTTTTCTGTTTCGGCCCGCTTCTCGCCGAAGACACCACGACGCGCAGCGGGTCGCGAGCGGCGGAAACGGCCATCGCTGTAGGCGCGCCCACATCCACCTGCGACTGCGCCCCATGTCCCTGAGCCGCCCGATAACCAAGCCCTCGGGCCGGAAGATAGACCACCCCAAGCGTCGGTCGGCCGCGTTCAATCAGCGCCACATTTACCGAAAAGTCTTTGCTGCCGCGAATGAACTGCCGCGTCCCGTCCAGCGGATCAACCAGCCAGTATCGATCCCATGCGGCCCTTTCAGTCAAACTCGGGAGCTCACCCTCCTCCGAAAGGATCGGCACATCCAGCAACGTGGGCAGGCCCTCGGTCAGCACGCGATGGGCTCGCAGATCGGCTTCGGTAACAGGCGACTCGTCAGACTTCTTCTGCACCTCAATGTCGTCGCGGAACACCTCCAGGATCTGCGCGCCGGCCTGGCGGCACAGGGAGTCAACAGGATTCAACAGATCGACGGTCGGCATGGGGTTCTGTCACTTTGATCGGTACGAGGCAAAGCCGCCGGAATGGTCATCAGTTCGGTGTCGGAACCGGTTGTCGACCACAACGCTGCGCTCGCCAGGCGCGCCATTGTACGCGTAAGCGGCGGCCTTCCCCACTCACGTGCCGCCGGGTTTCCTCACGTCTTATTCCAGCGTGAGATCAAAACCACGACTAGTGTCCCTTGACGACCCTATGCCGGGTTAATAGCCTCGCGTAATCAGAAATGTCTTGCGTCCCGTTGCTTGTCGCCAGACCAAGGCTCACCCAGGAGGACCAGTTCCAATGCCCAGCAACCAGCTCACCGCTTTGCTCGGGCTGGCTGGCGTCGGCGCATTTGCCAGCACGCTGGTGTTGTTCTCCTTTCTGAACCCCAATTTCCATCCGACCCAGGACTATGTGAGCAAGCTCGGGGCGCTGGGCCAGCCGTTTGCCGTCTGGTGGAACGTGGTGGGGTTCGGCCTGGTTGGACTCATGCTCGCCGCATTCGGCTGGGTCTATGGCAACATCGTTCGTGATCGTTTGATCGGCTTTCTTCTGGCGCTTTTTGGGCTTGGCTTCGCCGCGACGGCCATACCCATCGATCTGGGCAGTGCCGAGGCAGCCGTATCGAAGGCTCATGTCGTGGCGATTTGTCTCGGGCTCGCGGGCTGGTGCTTTGGCCTGGCTCGGCTGGCCTCTCTCACCTCGCTCTCCAAATCGGTTCGGCGCAGCGCCAATCTTGCAGCCACGCTGGTTGTGGCTCCGATGGTTGGACAGGCCCTCGAGCTGTGGCCTATGCCGGTGACGCATCGCCTGGTATTTGCCGTGGTTTTCGGATGGTTTGCGTTGACGTCAATCGCGTTGCTGCGCAGTGGTGGCCAGACCAAGGCTGCGACCTGACCGAACCTTTTGATGAAACTGCGGACAATCCTCTTACTCTTCCTCGAACAGCCTGAATCCTGAGTCTGGCTACCCTAAGCCGCGTCCCGGAAACGAGGCTTTAAAACCTGCCGTGGCGCGTCAACCGCCACGATCCATACCATCCGCCGACGGCGGGGTTTACACTACGCGTTTAGTTTGAGCGGGAATACTTGTGTCCACAGTAACGACGGATGTTGTCATCATCGGGGCCGGGCCCTGCGGTCTGTTTCAGGTCTTCGAGTTGGGGCTGCTCGACCTCAAATCGGTGGTGGTGGATTCCATTGCTGAAGCCGGCGGTCAGTGCGTCGAGCTCTACCCGGACAAACCCATCTACGACATCCCGGCGGTCCCTGAGTGCACCGGTCAAGAATTGATCGATTCACTCATGAAGCAGATCGAGCCTTTCGGTGCGCAGTTTTATCTCGGCCAAGAGGTCACCGAGGTCACCCCACGTGACGAGGGCGGCTTTCATGTGGTTACCGCGGCAGATCAGCACTTTGACTGTCAGGCGGTGGTTATCGCTGGTGGTCTCGGCTCATTCCAGCCGCGCCGGCTGCGCGTACCCGGTGCAGATACGTTTGAAGACGTCAGCCTTCATTATCGCGTGCGCAATCCGGAGCAGTACGACGGCAGCCGACTGCTGATTCTCGGCGGCGGCGACTCGGCGCTCGATTGGGTCCTGGAGCTGGCTGATCGTGTCGAGCGCATCACGCTGGTTCATCGCCGGGATGGCTGGCGGGCCGTGGATGCGTCGGTCAACAAGATGAAAGCGCTGGTTGCCGCCGGCAAGATGGATCTTTACGAAAACGCTCGAGTGCAGCGGCTGGAGGGAGAAGGCTCAGCGCTAAAGTCAGCGACGATCATCAACCGCGATGGCGACGAGCTGGCGCAGGTTCCGGTCGATCGCGCGCTGGCGTTTTTTGGCCTGGCGCCAAAGCTTGGCCCCATCGCCAACTGGGGACTGGAGATCAAGGGCAAGTCGTTACCGGTCGACACGGAAAAGTTCCAAACCTCCGTCGAGGGTATCTACGCGGTCGGCGACGTGAATACCTATCCCGGCAAGAAAAAGCTGATTTTGTCCGGATTCCATGAAGCTGCGCTCGCCGCCTTTGCCATCAAAAAACAGATTTATCCCGACCAAAAGGTGCATCTCCAGTACACGACCACCAGCCCGGTGATGCACGAACGGCTGGGGGTAAATCCCGACGGTTAACCCGGACTTTCTCCGCGTTGCCCCACCCTGAGGCAACCGCCAGAATGCGGCCCAGCGTCGAAGTAGTTATAGGGCAGCATGACGGACACCACGCAGCGCGTTCAGGCGCTACGGGAACTCGATATCCTCGACACACCGGCCGAGGCGGCCTTCGATCGGATCACCGAGATGGCCGCTCGTCTGTTCCGGGTCCCCATCGCCTGCATCACGCTGCTGGATGAAGACCGCTATTTCTTTAAATCGGCCATCGGCGTAGAGACCGGCAGCGCCCCGCTGACCAAAGGACTCTGCAGCACCACGGTAGAACGGGGAAAGCTGAGCGTCGTCGAAGATGCAACGGTCGACTCGCTGACCCAAAATCATCCGATGGTCAGTCAGGATCCGCATGTCCGGTTCTACGCGGGCGTCCCGCTGATCACCGAGAGCGGACACGCCGTTGGCACGCTTTGCATCATGCACACCGAGTCTCGCTCGCTGGACGACATCGAGCGACACACCCTGGAAGAGCTGGGTCAGCTGGTCGTCGACCAGCTGGAACATCGTCGCCAGCAGCGCCTGTCGGAGACCCAGCAGCGGGCAGCGCAGCGATCGCAAAAGCTGGAGAGTCTGGCGCAACTCACCGGCGGCATCGCGCATGATTTCAATAACTGCCTGATGGCCGTTTTGGGCAACCTGAGCCTGCTCCAAGAGACCGTCGGTCAGAATCCACAGGCGACCCAGCTTCTCGGCAATATTCAGTCGGCAGCGGGCCGTGCCACGGAGATGGCGCACGAGCTGCTCACTTTTGCCGGCGAGCGGACCCCCTCGCTTGAAACGATCATGCTAGGGCCGCTGCTGAAGACCACAACCGACCTGGTCAAAAGCGGACTGCCGCGCTCAGCCAGCCTGCAGCTTCGCGGCGCTGACGCCGATATTGCGGTTCGGGCAGACGCCACGCAGCTGCGGCAGGTCCTCCTCGGCTTGATCATCAATGCGGCTGAGAGTTACGACGAACCCTCCGGCCTAGTCGAACTTCAGCTCGGCCGAGTCGGCGACCTGGCCACGATCAGCGTGACCGACCACGGCTGCGGCATGGACCCAAAGACTCGGGCCCGCGTCTTCGACCCGTTCTTCTCGACCAAAACGCCGCGCCGAGGCCTCGGTCTGGCGATCGCTCAGCGGGTGATCAGCGATCACGGGGGAAGCATTGAGCTCGACTCCTCGATCGGCTCTGGAACTCGCTGCACCCTCACGCTGCCCTGCAGCGCCATACCTGAAAACGTCAACACAGACCCGGCCGTGCCAGAGCCAGAGTCAGATCAGGCGCCGGCCGGGAGGGTGCTCATCGTCGACGATGAGCCTGACGTACGGCGTTTCCTGGTCGCCGCCATCACCCACCTGGGGTATGAAGTGGCGGAAGCAGGCGACGGCCACGAAGCGGTGGCGATGCTCTCGTCAGAGGCGCCGAAGCCCGACCTGGTACTGCTCGACACGAGCATGCCGGCCATCAGCGGCGAACAGACGCTGACGCTGCTCCACGAACAACTGCCCGACCTCCCGGCGGTGGTCATGAGCGGCCATGATCTGCCTCAGGTCAGAGAACGATTCAAGGGCCAGCAAGTGCGGCAGTTTCTCCAAAAGCCTTTCGGGATCAAACAACTTCGGCGATGCCTCGCCGGCATCTCCTCAACCAAGTAGCCCTCAGCATCCGGACTGGCCGGCGCACCGGCTTGCTATTCCCTCCCACCTAGCCAAAGGCGTCTGTAAGGCCCGTTGGGTTCTCCCAAAAAGCATCTAGCACGCCTTTCTGGCGCTCGCCGCGACCGTCTTCGCCGAGTCCGCTGATCGGATCTGGCGGAGATTTGCGCGTTGTTGCATAGGGAAGGATTCCCTGTTCACTCAAGAAGGAGATTGACCGTGTATACATTGAACGAACAACAGCTCGATGCGGTTGCCGGCGGCGAGACGCCTAACAACCCAATCTGGGATGCGCCGATTGGCGCGATTTTTCAGAATTTCCGGAACGCCGGCGCGAGCGTCAGCTCAGCCACCTATCAGACGTTTCGTGTCCTGCGTGCGCCCCTCACCATTTCGGGCGCCACGGGCGCATTTGTTGGCACGCAAATTTACGACGCGATGTCCTACGACACCCAGATGACAATCGGCGGCACCATCAGCACCGCCCTGGACAATATCCAGGACTTCTTCGGTTTACACATCCACTAGGGAGATCCGGCCAACCATGTCCAACTCTGCGCCCCGCTGGCACGAAAAGCGCCACTATCCGTTCAATCCAAGAGCCATCGGCCTGACGCTGGCGATAGCGGCTTCGCTGTGGCTGTTTTGGATCGCTGAGCACGAAGGCGTTGAACACGTGCTGGGCGCAGCCGGCATCATTCTACTCGGGTGTCACCTGTTCCTCGCGCCGGCCTACTATGGCGCCGAACTGGACAAGCTCGAACGAGAAGAGCACCTGGATCGTCACCAGTTCATCAAGCTGATGGCCGCGTTTTTGCTGGCACTTTGGGTGGTCGCTGAGTTCATCGTGTAGGCCGGCTCTCCGGCAACGTCGTAAGCGCCGGCCTCACTTGATTGCGGCCGGCGCTTCTCTGCGGCGCCGCCGAGCCTTAAGATGGCGGACTTTTGCTAGCGCGAGTCTACGATGAAAGCACTGCCGCTCCTGGTCTGTCTCCTTGCTGCTTGGGTCCTGCCCGGTACCCTCCAATTCGCTACAGCCCAAGAGGCGCTGACCCAGGGTCGGGTCGTAAACCAGGTCCCGGCCATTTTGCCGCACCGGGAACGTGTCGCGGTGATCAATAACCTGTTGACCGATCGACTCGATCAGCTGCTGCCGAAGCTGATGCGCGAAACCGGCATCGACATGTGGGTTGTGATCAACCGCGAGTACAACGAGGATCCGGTTTATCTGACGCTGGTACCCGAGCCGGTTTTTGCGGCGCGTCGGACAACGGTGCTGGTGTTTTTTGATCGCGGCCCTCGCAAGAGCGTAGAGCGTCTCACGGTCAGCCGCTATCCGATTCCGGATTTTTATGAAGCCGCCTGGGAAGGTGGCGACCTCGATCAGCAGTGGGAACGGCTGGCAGAGGTCATCAGCAAACGTAAGCCGAAGAAAATTGCCGTAAACCGGAGCGCCGATTGGCCGGTGGCTGACGGATTGAGCGCGTCGCTGCACGATCGGTTTCTGACGTCTCTGCCGGAAAGCTATCGAAGCCGGGTCGTGAGCGCTGAGGATCTCGTGATTCGCTGGATCGAAACCCGCAGCGAGAAGGAACTACAAATCTATCCTCAGGTGGTGTCTATCGCTCGCGCGGTCATCAGCGAGGCTTTTTCCGACCGGGTGATTACCCCGGGGGTCACGATGCCCTCGGACGTCGCCTGGTATATCCGCCATCGCTTTGAGGAGCTCGAACTTGCACCCTGGTTTCAGCCGTACGTCAACGTGCAGCGGCCGGGCAGCAACAGCGACCCCGACGCGCCCTTCTTCGGGCTCAACGACCAGCCCATCGAGCGTGGGGACGTGCTGCATACGGACGTCGGTATCTGCTATCTGCGCCTGTGTACCGACACGCAGGAGATGGGCTACGTGTTAAGAGCCGGCGAGGATGCGGTGCCGGAGGGACTGGTAACCGCACTGGCCGAGGGCAACCGGTGGCAGGATATCTTGACCGGGAGCTATGTCACCGGACGAACCGGCAATGAGATTCTCGCGGCGGCCCGTGAGGCCCAGCAAGAAGCGGACATCGATGGCAGCATCTATACCCATCCGCTAGGCCACTTTGGTCACGCGCCCGGGCCGACCATCGGCATGTGGGACAACCAGGGTCCTACGCCTGTACGAGGCGATTGGCCGCTATTTCCCAATACGGTTTATGCCATCGAGGGAAACATCAAGACGCTGCTGCCGGAGTGGGACGGCGAGCCGATCCAGATCAAGCTGGAGCAGGATGCGGTATTTACCGGAAATACGGTCCGATACCTGGCCGGGCGACAGACCCAATGGCACGTGGTGCACTGACGCCGGCGGCTCTTCAGCCACCCGCTTTGGTGCTGCCGGGCATCACGGCCCGTGCGGATCGGCGGGACCATGGTGCGGCAGCGGCGCTGCAGGAGCCCCTCGCCGACTTTCGCCGATCCAATAGAGAATCGGCTCGCCGCCGGCCGTCTGGTAGCCGGTGGTACCGAGCCGGCGCAGGTTTTTCTGCGCCCGGCGATGGCGAATACTCGACAGCCAGACGCAACCTCCGCCCGCGGTCCGATAGGCATAATAATCGAGCGTTCTGACCCGGTGTGCATGCGTATCCATTTGGTGGCAGACCTGGTCCACGCCGCCGAGTGCCCGGTTTATTCGACGCCACTGCCAACCGTGTGCCCGGCTTCGAGGGTGTAGCCGCCAGGTGATGATATGAGCCAGCTCGTGAATCACGGTGGCGGGCCAGTGTTGCGGATTGTCGTCGAGCAGGCCACGATTGAGGCGGATCAACGCGCCGCCACTCGCCTGCCCAGCGCTCTGGCCGCGCAGGTCCATCCGCACCTCGGGCGCGACTCCAACCGCCTCGCCGAACAGGTGTCTGGCTCGCGCCATGCACCTTTCGACCAAGGCCAGAACCTCAGACTCGGTCATGCCGCCGCTTCAGCCACGTTGGCCCATTTTGTCGGCACACCGGAGCTGATCGAATGACAAGGGATTTTTGGGTGAAAGCGCATTACCATGACCCGATGAATATCGCGCGCACGGTGCCATTTCGCAAGCCTTCACGTCTGCGCTCAACCAGCCGCCTGCCACGGCCGCACGGCCAGCGATCGGGACGGTCGTGTTAACCAACGCGGACGTGTGGAAAGTCTGCCGTGCGCTGCCCGGCAGCACGGATCAGGTGCAGTGGGAAAACGACCGTGTATTCAAGGTCGGCGGCAAGATGTTTGCCTGCACGGGCCTGAATAAAAGCCAGCCGTACTCGTTTAAGGTGGAGACGCACCGGTTTCTGGAGCTTACCGACCAGCCTGGCATCAGGCCCGCTCCGTACCTGGCTCGTTTTCACTGGGTTCAGGTCGTCCCCGGCGAGTGCGTGCTAAGCAATCAGGAACTGCGAGCGCTGCTCCGAGGGTCGCACGCCCTTGTGCTCAGCGGACTCAGCGGTAAGAAACAAAGCGAGATTATGAACACATGAAGGTTCCCAGCAAGCTTCCGAACACCGGCACGACCATCTTTACAACCATGGCGCGCATGGCCAATGAATGTCAGGCGCTAAACCTGTCGCAGGGCGTGCCGGACTTCAACCCGCCTGCAGCACTTGTCCAGGCGGTGCGCGAACATTTTTCTGGGCCTGCAAATCAATATGCACCCATGCCGGGAGCGGCGGCGCTCCTGGAAGCCATCGCGGAAAATCTGCACCAGCGCTTCGGGCAGGCGCTCGATCCGCAGAACGAAATCACCGTCACGCCGGGCGCAACCGAGGCCCTTTTTTGCGCCATTAATGCCCTGGTGGGCCGCGATGATGAGGTGATCGTTTTTGACCCAGCCTATGACAGCTACGAGCCCGCCGTGACGCTGGCCGGCGGCGTGGTTCGCCACGTCCCGCTGGCAGCGCCCCACTTCGCGGTCGACTGGGATCAGGTGCGGCAGAGTATCAACCCTCGGACCCGCATGATCATCATTAACTCTCCGCACAATCCGACCGGGACCGTGCTGTCCCAGAACGACCTCGACCAGCTCGCCGAGCTCACGCGCGACAGCCGCATCCTGGTGCTCAGTGATGAGGTTTATGAACACATGGTCTACGACGGCAAAACCCACCTGAGTCTGCTGACGCACGCTGAGCTGCGTGAGCGCGGACTGGCCGTCTCGTCCTTTGGCAAGACCTTTCACGCTACGGGTTGGAAGGTGGGTTACCTGGTTGCGCCGCCGGCGCTGACCGCAGAATTCCGGAAGGTGCACCAGTTCTGCCAGTTCAGCGTGATCAACCCGGTCCAGCTTGGCCTGGCGCAGTTTCTCCGGGAGCATCCCGAACACCTGACCGAACTCCCGGGGTTTTTTCAGGCCCGGCGAGATCGGCTTGCGAACCTCCTGGCAGAAGGCCCGCTTCGGTTGATTCCGAGCGGCGGTACCTACTTCCAGATGGTGGACTACCGGCACCTCTCGAAGATGCCCGACGTCGAGCTGGCGGAACACCTGACCCGTGTCGCCGGCGTCGCGACCATACCGATCTCGGTCTTCTATGCGCCCGAATCGCGTCAGCATGGGCTACGGCTGTGTTTCGCCAAGGATGACGCGACGCTTGCCGAGGCGGCGCAGCGCCTCAACCGCATCGAGCAGTATCTGCCAGACGCTGCCTGACGCTGCCCGTAGAGGGCAGTACCTCGTAATCCTCTTCGCATCGGCGTGCCCAGTCCCGGCATCCCCTGATTGACACCAAAATACTTTAATACTAAAGTTTCTCCATGAATCAGAAGCGGGTGTTGGTGACGGGAGGAGGCACAGGCATCGGCCTGGCCATCGCTCAGCAGCTGGCGTCCGATAACCATCAGGTCACCATCAGCGGGCGATCCGCCGAAACCCTGACCGAAGCCGGTTTGCCCTATATCGTCATGGACGTCACCAGCGAAGCGTCCGTCGACCGTGCGTTCTCTGAGCTAGGCACGGTGGACATCCTCATCAGCAACGCCGGGGCCGCGAAGACCGCCCCCCTACTCAAGACTCCCCTCGCCACCTGGCAAGCCATGCTCGACGTCAACCTCACTGGCGCGTTTCTGTGCGCTCGCACTGCGCTGCCCCCGATGATTGACAGCGGCTGGGGCCGCATGGTGGTGATCGCCTCGACATCGTCGCTCAAGGCCTATCCATACACCGGCGCCTACACCGCGTCGAAACACGGGGTCATGGGCCTGGTAAAAACCCTCGCCATCGAGCTGGCCAGAACCGGGGTGACGGTCAACGCTGTATGCCCAGGGTTCAGCGATACGCCCCTGCTCACGCGATCGGTCGAAAACATCGTCAACACCACCGGCATGAACGAGGAGCAGGCGCTCGCTGCCCTACTCAAAGACAACCCGATGAAGCGTGCGGTTGATCCCGCTGAGGTCGCGGCGGCGGTGAAATACCTCGTCAGCGACGATGCGGCGGCCACCAACGGCCAGGCGGTGGTCATCGACGGCGGTGAGCTGGCGGGCTGATGGACGGACGCGGCAAACAGGCGCTACTGACCTGGCTGAGCCTGCTGCGGACGGCCAACCGCATCAAAAAGGATATCGACGCCCGCCTTAAGGCGAGCTTCGGTCAGTCGATCTCCCGATTTGATGCCCTCTCGGCGCTCCAACGAGCCGGCCCCGAGGGTATCCGTGCGGGTCAGCTCAGCCGTCAGATGGTGGTCAGCGAAGGCAATATCACCCAGCTGATGGGGAAGCTGTTGCGGGACCAGCTGGTCACCAAGTCGGCGGACGCGCTCGACGCGAGGGTTGTCATATACCGGCTGTCAGAGGCTGGTGTGGTCCTCTTTGACGCCATGGCGATGGAGCACCGGCAGTGGATCGAAGACATATTCGACGAGCTGTCGGATGCTGATACCGCACACCTGCAGTCGCTGATGGGCCAGCTGTCAGCCGCCTTTACGATGAAGGAAACCGCATGAAATTTTCCGCCAGCCAGTACCAGGCAAAACATTTTTTGTGGGCGTTCGATGAGCATATCGCCACCGTTGCGCTGAACGCGCCGGAACAGAAAAACCCTCTAACGTTTGATTCGTACGCAGAGCTGCGTGACGTCTTTCGCCAGCTTGTCTACGCAAGCGAGGTCCGTGCGGTGGTATTCGCCAGCAACCAGGGCAACTTCAGTTCGGGCGGCAACGTACACGACATCATCGGACCGTTGACCCAGATGGCGATGCCCGAGCTGCTCGAGTTCACCCGCATGACCGGAGATCTCGTCAAGGCCATGCGAGCCTGCCCTCAGCCGATCATCGCTGCAGTCGCGGGCGTCAGCGCCGGTGCCGGCGCCATCATCCCGATGGCCTCAGACTTCCGCCTGACCGAACCGGCGTCAAAGACGGCCTTCCTGTTTAACCGGGTTGGACTCGCAGGCTGCGATATGGGTGCCTGCGCCATCCTGCCCCGCCTGATCGGTCAGGGGCGAGCCAGCGAACTGCTGTTTACCGGCCGGTCGATGAGCGCCGAGGAAGGCGAGCGCTGGGGCTATTTCAATCGGGTGGTGCCCGCTGAAGATCTTGCTGCTGAGGCCACGGCGCTGGCCAAAAAAATTGCCGCCGGCCCGGCCTTTGCGAACGGCATTACCAAGAATCAACTCAACATGGAGTGGGACATGAGCCTCGATACGGCGATCGAAGCCGAAGCGCAGGCGCAGGCGATCTGCATGCAGACCAAAGACTTTGAGCGGGCTTACCAGGCATTTCTGGAAAAGCGCCGACCCCAGTTTGAGGGAAACTGACGTGAGTGATCAGAAGTACCTGCGATGGCCATTCCTGGAGGACCACCATCGAAGTCTTGCGCGAGAGCTCGACGAGTGGGCGGCGGCCGAGATACCGCCGCTGACCGAGTCCCACGAGTCCCACGATCAGGTCGATGAGACCTGTCGCCAGCTCGTGCGCTTGCTGGGTGAAGCCGGCTGGCTGCGTTACGCGGTGCCCGCAGCTTATGGCGGCATCCATAAGAGCCTCGACGTTCGGTCGCTGTGTCTGATTCGGGAAATCCTTGCCCGCTATTCAGGGCTGGCGGATTTTGCCTTTGCGATGCAGGGGCTGGGTTCTGGCGCCATCAGCACCTTCGGCAGCGAAGCGCTCAAGGAACGCTATCTGCCTGCGGTGGCCAGTGGGGAACGCATCGCCGCCTTTGCGCTATCGGAAAAAGACGCCGGTTCTGACGTCGCGGCCATGCAAACGCACTTTACCGCCACCGGCGAGTCGCGAAGTCTGCAGGGTGAGAAAACCTGGATCTCCAACGGCGGCATTGCCGATTTTTATACCGTAGTCGCCCGCGAGGGACGCGATGGCCGGAAGATGACCGCGGCCGTGGTCGGGGCGGACAGCCCGGGCTTTTCCATCGCGGAACGAATCGACGTTATTGCGCCCCATCCGCTGGCGACCATCCGTTTTGACGGCGTGGCCGTAAACCCCGAGGACGTGATCGGCGAGCCGGAATCCGGCATGCGGGTGGCGCTCGGCACCCTGGACATCTTTCGAACGACCGTCGGGGCCGCGGCGCTCGGTTTTGCCCGGCGGGCGCTGGACGAGGCAACGGAGCGGGCACTGAGCCGCAATATGTTTGGCGCGACGCTTTCCGACCAGCCGATCGCCCAGCAGCAGCTGGCCGAAATGGCGCTTGAGGTGGACGCATCGGCCCTTCTGATCTATCGCTCCGCGTGGACCCGGGATGTGACCGGACGCCGGGTAACTCGCGAAGCCGCCATGGCCAAGCTTTATGCAACCGATCAGGCCCAGCGCGTGATCGACCGCGCCGTCCAGCTTTTTGGCGGGCTCGGCGTCAAGCGTGGCAGCAAGGTCGAAGAACTGTATCGAGAGGTTCGGGCGCTGCGCATCTACGAAGGCGCTTCAGAAGTTCAGAAAATTGTGATCGCCAGGCAGCACCTGAGCGATTTTCAGGGAGGAAGCTGCTGATGCACCAGACCCTACAGCCGCCGGACTGGCCGCGGCCCAAAGGCTACGCCAACGGCATTGCCGCCCGCGGGACTTTTGTATTCACCGCCGGCATCGTCGGCTGGAATGCCGACGAGGTATTTGTCGCCAAAGATCTCGCCGGACAGCTGGAGCAGGCGTTGCTCAATACCGTAGCGATTCTGGACGAGGCGGGCGCCCGGCCGGAACACATCGTGCGGATGACCTGGTACATCACTGACAAGGCGGCTTACGTAGAGCATTTGCCAGAGGTCGGTGCCGTTTGGCGTCGGGTCCTGGGCAAGGTATTCCCCTGCATGGCGTGTGTGCAGGTAGTTGCCCTCGTGGAAGACGAGGCAAAAATCGAGATTGAGGTCACGGCGGTGATCCCGGAAGAGGAAACAGCACCATGAAAATCACGGTAATTGGTGGCGGCCCCGGCGGCATGTACTTTGCGCTGCTGACCAAAAAGCGTTGTCCGCACTTCGATATCGAGGTTGTTGAGCAAAATCGTTTCGACGACACGTTTGGTTTTGGCGTCGTGTTTTCCGACGAAACGCTGGACGAGTTTTTAAGCGCTGACCCGGAATCGTATGATCTGATTCGCGACAGCTTTGCCTACTGGACCGACATGGTGGTCGAGCGCAATGGCAAACGCATGGTGATCGGCGGAAACGGCTTTGCCGGCTGCAGCCGGATGACACTGCTTTTGCTGCTGCAGCAGCGCTGTCGAGACGTTGGGGTCAAGCTGACGTTCGAAACGCGGATCGAGGCAGGCCAGCTGGAAAACCAGTTTCCCGACTCCGACATCATCGTGGACGCCGGCGGCGTCAACAGCCCGATCCGGCAGCGCTTTGGCGAGGCCTTCGGGGCCAACGTCGGGGAAACCCGCAACAAGTTTACCTGGCTCGGCGCGGAGACGCCGCTGGATGCGTTCACCTTTTTCTTCCGCGAGACGCCTCAAGGCCTGATCTGCGCCCACACCTACCAGTATGAAAAAGGCCGCTCTACCTGGGTGATGGAGACCACGCCGGAGTGCTGGGAAGCCAGCGGGTTTGGCGAACTGGACGACGTGCAGAGTGCCGACCGGCTGAGCGATATCTTTGCCGAAGAGCTCAAGGGTCACAGGTTTATTACCAACCGTTCGGTCTGGCGGAACTTTCCCACCATCGCCTGCGAGAACTGGTCGCACAAAAACATAGTGCTCCTCGGCGACTGCAAGGCGACCGCGCACTGGTCGATCGGATCGGGCACCAAGCTGGCGATGGAGTGCGCGATCGCGCTGTCGGAGGCCGTGGTCAATCACGAGGGCAACGCACAGGCGGCCTTCGCCGAGTACGAGAAAGTTCGCCGTACGCCGGTGGAAATCACCCAGCACAACGCCCAGGTATCACTACGATGGTTCGAGAACATGCCTTTGCACTGGCACAAAACCGACACGGCGTTCGCCTTCTCCTGCATGTCCCGGTCGAAGTCGGTGGACTGGGACAACCTCGGGCTGCGCGATCCTGAATTTCTGGAAAAGGCAGAAACGGACTTCTACGAGCGGTATGAGAAATCCACCGGCCGTTCCCTCAACGGGGAGCGCCCAACGCCCATGTTCACACCGTTCTCGCTGCGGGACATGACGGTCAATAACCGGGTGGTGGTGGCCCCGATGGCGCAATACAGCGCGGTCGACGGCATGCCGGGGGAGTGGCACTTCAGCCACTACACCACCCGCGCACTTGGCGGCGCCGGGCTGGTGTTCACGGAAATGACCTGCACCGCCCCGGAAGCTCGCATCACCGACGCCTGCACCGGCATCTGGAATGAAGCGCAGGCCGATCAGTGGCGGGACATTGTCGATTTTGTTCACCAAAGAAGCGAGGGGCGCATCTGCATGCAGCTCGGCCACGCCGGACGCAAGGGTTCAACCCTCACCCCCGAGGACGGCATGGATATGCCGAAACCCGACAAAAACTGGCCGCTTATCTCTGCCTCAGCGATCCCATATATCGAGGGGACATCCCAGGTACCGAAGGAAATGACTCGCCAGGACATGGATCGGATACGCGACGAATTTACGGCATCAGCTCAACTGGCAGAGTCAGCCGGCTTCGACATGCTGGAACTCCACTGTGCACACGGCTATCTGCTGGCCAGCTTTCTTTCGCCGCTGACCAATGCGCGCAGCGACGAGTACGGCGGCTCGACAGAGAATGCCATGCGCTTTCCGCTCGAGGTGTTTCGCGCCGTGCGGGAGGTCTGGCCAAGCCATAAGCCGATGTCGGTTCGCCTCTCCGCCAGCGACTGGGCGCCCGGTGGCGTCACGCTGGATGCCGTGGTTGAGTATGGCAGAGCGTTCAAAGCAGCGGGTGCCGACATCCTGCACGTCTCCTCCGGAGAAACCGTTTGCTGGCAGAAGCCGATCTGGGGCCGCATGTGGCAAACGCCGTTTGCCGAGCACGTCAAACACCACGTCGAGATTCCAACGATTGCCGTGGGCGATATCACGACGGGCGCGCAGATCAATACCATCATCGCCGACGAACGGGCGGACCTCTGTGCCCTTGCCCGACCTCACCTGAACAATCCCTACTTCACTCGGATGGCCGCGGGGCATTATGGCGTCAGGGGGCTTTCGTGGCCGTTGCAGTACGACTCAGGCTGTTACCAGCTCTTTTCGTCAGCCGCCAAAGAAAACGCCAAGGCACTGGACCTGGCGAGCAAAGCCCGGCCCAATCGACGTCACTACCAGCAGGCGGCAACCTGACATGTGGAAACCCGCGGAGCGGATCAAGTACAAGGCTGAGGGGGGACGCTGGCCAAGCCACGCAGAGGCAGCTGACTCGCGGCTGTTCAGTCCGTTTCAGCGTGACCGGCTAAACCTCGCGCAGCGAACCTGGATCCCTGCGATGGTGCCCTGGCGCGCTACCGAAGAGGGTGAGGTGACCGAGCACGTCCTCGATTGGTACCGCCGCTTCGCTGAAGGGCGCCCAGGCGCCATCGTGGTTGAGGCAACAGGGATAAGGGATGTCCCCTCGGGCCCGCTGCTGCGCATCGGACACAACCGGTTCCTGCCGGGGCTGAAGCGACTCGTGGAGGTTGTCCGTGAAGCCAGTGGCGGCGAAACCCGACTGTTTATTCAGCTGATCGACTTCCTGGCAATTCGACGCCGGCCCAAGAAAGAGCGATTTCTCCGTGATTTTTTGCGGATCGATGATGCGCTCCGGTCTTCGCTGGCCGATGTCGCGAGCACGGACGACGCGCTTCGCGACTATCTGTGTGAACAAGACGACGAACGGCTCGAGGCGCTACTCAGTGCGCGCGACTTTGAAAGCCTGACGCGCGGCTTTCGCGAGCGGGTGACCGATACGGAGCAGCCCCACATCGCTGAACTGCCAAAATCTCTTCCGCGGCTCTTTGCTGACGCCGCGCGCCGAGCGGAGGAAGCGGGCTTCGACGGGGTTGAGCTGCACTATGCTCATGCTTACACGATGGCTTCGTTCCTGTCGGCGCTCAATACCCGGGACGACGGTTATGGCGGGTCGCGAGAAAACCGGGTCCGGCTGCCGCTGGAGGTTTTTACCGCCGTGCGAGAGGCGCTGAAGCCGGAGACCGTCTGCGGCTGCCGAATGCTGACCGAAGACTGCATCGAGGGTGGCTCCAAGATCGATGACAGCACCTACTTTGCCCAGCGGTTCGCCGAAGCTGGGATGGACTTTATTTCACTGTCGCGAGGCGGGAAGTTTGAGGACGCCAAAAAGCCGGGGATCGGTCAGGCGATCTATCCGTATACCGGGCCGTCTGGCTACGAATGTATGCCGGGCTATCTGTCGGACCCGCAGGGACCCTTTGGTCGCAACGTCACGCCCGGGCGCACGATCACCCAAAACCTGCGCGCCCGAGGGATCGAAACGCCCGTTGCGGTGGCCGGCGGCATTCACAGCTTTGAGCAGGCTGAACAGATTCTTGAGGAAGGCAGTGCCGACATCATCGGCTTTGCGCGCCAGGCGCTGGCAGATCCCGACTGGTTTATGAAGGTTAAAACTGGCTGCGGGGATCAGGTCAATCTGTGTGAGTACACCAACTACTGCGAGGGGCTGGACTCAAAACACAAGATGGTGACCTGCCAGCTTTGGGACCGGATCGATCGTGGAGCGCCCGGCAGCCGACTCACGCAAGACGGCAAACGTCGCACCACTGCCCCCGCCTGGAAACGAGACTGACAAGCCCTCCCGTGACTCGAAACGCCTCAGGCCGCCTGGGGAACTGGTGTCAGCGCGTCGATGGCGCGCTTGAGCGACACCCCCTCTTCGTCCTCGAGCGCCGCCAGCTTCAGTGTACGTAGCGCCACCGCCGGATCGGGCTGAGCCTTTACCTGATCAAGGAGATCGAGCAGCCGGTGATAGTTACCTAGCCCCCGGGCGTGCGTGTCACCGTAACCCTTGATCAGTCGCTGGAGCCCGGCGATCTCAGCAGCCAGCGCCTCATCACCCTGCGCCGTCTCGGCAATCCGCGTGAGCCATCTTTCAATCCGCTGGTTCTCCTGCTGGTACTTGAAGGTGAAGCGCCGCCAGAACTTGAGCGATGACAGCACGTACAGCGGGAGGTAGCCACGCAGCGTGGTCGTGGGAATCCGGCGTCCCTTACCGAGCACCAGTCCCAGCGCCCGGCGTGCCCAGGTCGATCGAAGCACCGCCCGAGCCACCACCGGCGGCAACAGATCGCAGAACTCCTCCACCCGGGGATGCATATATTCATACACTTGGACGATTTGCTCAGGCTCAGCGACCACATCCTTGCGAAAGCGGGCGAAACGAGATGCGCGGGTCTTCAGATCCGCTACCCGAATGGTGTCGTCGAAAGCCATCGCCAACGCAAGATAGCGAGCTACCGCGTTCACCAGGACGTACCCGTCGCTGCCGTCCAGGCTGACAAAGCGGATGAGCCGATCCAGATATTGACGTCCGTAGCGAGGATCGGAGTGATCCACCACTTTTTTCAGCCCGGCGTAAGCCATCTCCTGGGCTGGACCCGGGATCTCCTTCAGCAGCCGCTCCACGAGCGGGCGAACCGCCGGCGCCGCCTGGGCTGCGCTGAACGAAGGGGCCGCCGCCTCGCCTGTCGCCGGCAGGCCTTCAGCCGACGATGACGCCTCGCGTCCGTTACTGACCGCGTCAAAGCCTGCCGAGAAGCCGGCCAGGTTGCTCTCAACGGCACGACCCAGGTTGCGGATGACTTGCTCAAACTGCGTCCGCTCAAACGGCAACGCGCCCGATCCGGCCAAAGCACCAAACAACACGGAACTGATGATGCTGCCCGACGCCGTGGCGCAGGCGTCCATGTCGGCCAGCAACACCTGTTTAGCTGCGGTACGGGCTGCGTCCAGAACCTCGGTTGGATCCTGACGGCCGTCACCCATCTGTATCTTTTCACCGATGGCGTAAACGCGGTGGGTCGACGCGATCAGCGTCGTGCGGTCGGTCACAATGCCGCGCTCCAGCGCGCGTCCCGCCTCCATAACCTCAGACGCCAGGACGATGTCCACGTCTCCAGGTACCGGCATGAGCGCAAGCACCGGCGCTTTGCCGGCCGCGTCGGCCCGCTGCTGGGGAAACAGCTCGATGTAGTAGACGGTTGCCCCGGTACGCTGCGCCACACCCGGTACGGAGGTGGATTGCGCAAGGTAGCCACAGAGTTGACCCAGCTCCACAATCCAGCCGGCCAGCACGCCCCCGCCCTGTCCACCTAGGGCCGAGATCGCTACCTTGAAGTGTTGATCGGTTGCCATGAGCTTCAGTCGAAAGCGCAGCGCGCACGTTGACGGTCGCGGCGCTGTTGCAGATAGCCAATCACCCGAGCACGCTGCCGCTGCCACCAAAGGTCCCAGCGATTGGGGTTGTAGACGACATCCGCGCGGTAGAAAGAGGGGCACAGCACCGCCGCGTGCGCGTTGCCGCCGCACACTCCGCAGCCCACGCAGTCGTTGTTCACGTGCGCCACCGGGTCTTCGCGCAGCGGATCAGGGTTGTCTTTGAGGGTGAGCGACGGGCAGCCCGAGAGGCGGATGCAGGCATGGTCGCCGGTGCAGGTATCTTCATCGACACCGAAGCGACTTCTCACCACGCGCTGCCCCGCCTGGATCGCCTTTCGGCGCAGGGGCTTTTCCCGTCGCTGCCGATTGAGCATGCACTCCGACTGGGCGACGATCACCTTGGGCCCTTTGACCTTGGTGGTCATCGCGTCGGTGAGCACCCGCGTCATTCGGCTGATGTCGTAGGTGTTGACCTCCTTAAGCCACTTCACGCCAAGACCTTTCACTGCCCGGGCAATCGGGTTGTTGGTGTTTCGGCGGGCGTTGGTGGCGGTGGACGACAAAAGGTCCTGACCGCCGGTGGCCGCCGAATAGCCGTTGTCGACGATCACCAGCACGTTGTCGTTGCGGTTGAACACCGCGTTACCGACGCCGCTGGTGAGCCCGTTGTGCCAGAAGCCGCCGTCACCCATGACGCTGACAGTGCGCTGGCGGCTGTCTGCCTGCAGCGCGCTGGAACCAGCCCAGCCCAGGCCATAACCCATGGTGGTATTGCCGATATCAAAGGGTGGCAAAATGGAGAAAAGGTGGCACCCGATGTCACAGCTGACGTGAAACTTACCAATGTCTTTCTGCACCAGCTTCATGGCGGAGAAGACGGGCCTCTCCGGACAGCCGGTGCAGAATCCTGAAGGTCTCGCGGGGACGGTGGGTGATACCGTTTTCACCGGGATCGTCAGCTTTTTCGATGACGGTGACTTGCTGTGTTTTGCGGGAAGGCGGTTAGGGTCGTTTTTCAGAAGGAAGGCCTTGACGCCGTCCTCCAGCACCTTGCCAGTATACTCCCCAGCGCGAGGGAAAATCGCCTTCCCTACGACTTTACAGGACACGTCGGCATTTTTCAGGATCGTGTTGATGGCCTGCTCTATGTATTCCGGCTGGCCCTCTTCGATCATCAGCACCGCGTCTTTGTCCTGACAGAATTCGATCACCTCGTCGTCGATCATCGGATATGTGACGTTGAGGCAATAGATCGGCAGCGGGGTGTCTCCGAAGCTGTTGGAAAGCCCCAGTAGCTCAAGAGCTCTGATCAACGTGTTGTAGAGACCACCCTGCACGATGAAACCGACCTTGCCACCACTCCCACCCAGCATTTCATTCAGCTGAGCCTGTTTCAGGTACGCGATGGCCGCCGGCCACCGCTGCTCGATCTTCTCGACTTCATGTACGAAGTTCGACGGCGGCAGCACGACCCGGCTGTAATCGCGCTCCGGGTTTTCCATCGCGTCGCGCAGCTTGAACGTCGGCTGGATGTTGTCTTTGGCCACAAACGAGCCGTGTACGTGACAAGCGCGGATTCGCAGCTCCAGCATGACCGGTGTGTTGGATGCCTCCGAAAGCTCAAAACCGCGCTCCACCATCTCGGTGATGGAGGTGAGGTTGGGCCGAGGATCGAGCAGCCACATCTGGGACTTCATCGCAAACGGATGGGTCCGCTCCTGCATGATGGAGGACCCTTCACCGTAGTCTTCGCCGACGATGACCAGGCATCCGCCTTTGACGCCGCTCGAGGCCACGCTTGCCAGCGCGTCGGAGGCAACGTTGGTACCCACCGTAGACTTCCAGGTGACCGCGCCCCGCAGGGGATAGTTCACCGAGGCCGCAAGCATGGCGGCAGCTGATGCCTCGCTGGCGCTGGCTTCGAAATGAATGCCCAGCTCTTCCAAGATGTCCTGAGCGTCAGCCAGGACATCCATGAGGTGAGAGATGGGGGCCCCCTGATAGCCTCCAACGTAGCTGACGCCGGATTGGAGCAACGCTTTAGTCACCGCGAGGATCCCCTCACCGTGGAAGATCTCACCGCCGCCCGCACGCAGCTTTTTTACTTCGTTGCTGAAGGAGCGCTCTGCCATTGTTCGCTCAAAACCGAAGAGCCCGAGGAGCCTCAGAAGCTACGTGATTTTTGTTTACATTTCAATTAATTTTGTGAAGTAATTTGAGGAAGTCGACGCCATTACCGCACCGTGGCCAGCAGATCCTCGGCGGCCGCCTGACCAGACCGCCACGCCCCTTCAATCCGCGAATCAACGCACCAATCTCCAGCAATCCACAGCCCACTGGCACGCTCCGCAAGCATATCTAGACCCAGCGGCTCTGCCGCCATAGCGTAGCGCCAGCGGTGCACCACCGTCTCCACCGGCGCCGCTCGTTGATTCGTCAGTCGACAGAACTCCGCAAAAAGTTCAGCGCCCACGGCGTCGGCAGGTGCTTCGAGGTGCTGCTCGCTGTACGGAGCGCTCGCGTGGACCATCCAGGTGTGGCAACCTTCCCGCCCCGCCTTCCCACGGCTGCTGGCCATCCAGGCAATCGACCGGTCAGCGACCATCGCACCGTCAAACCCCTCAACGGGATTGTTGGCAAATCCCAGCATAAGTGCCCAGCCGGGCTGCATGACCACCTGACTCACCTCCGCCGCGAGGTTCGGCTGGACATCCGTAAGCAGTTCGGCGGTTTGAGGGGGTGGTGGCGTCATCACCAGCAGTTCGGCCTCGTAGGCGTCGTCGCCGTCCGTTTTGATGCGCCAAACGCGTTGGGTTCGCTGAAGCGAGACCACCCTATTTCCCAGGCGACAGTCCAGACCTGCCGCCATCGCTTTGGGAATGCCGTTCATGCCCGAAACACCGACGAAACGCTCCCGCCCATCGCTCAGCGGCACCCGCCCGCCCGCCGCATCGATGGTGACCAGTCGGCCTTCCCAGCGTGCGGCAACGCCCTGCTTCAGCCACTCGTCCAGCTGGCGACGAAACTCGGGCGACCGCGGCGTGAAATACTGGGCACCGTGGTCGAAGCGAAATCCCTCGTGCCGCCGGGTACTGCAGCGCCCGCCCGGACCTCGAGCTTTATCGAGGAGGGTGACCTCAAGCCCCGCTTCGTTGAGCACCGTCGCACACCGCAACCCGGCGATGCCGGCTCCGATAATGATGACACGCTGTCCGATCACTCTCTCCTGTTACTAGGCGTGAGAAATAGCCTGTTATTGTCTGACAACGTCAGAGAACGCGGTGTGAACCAGCGCCGCCGCTGGTCGGGACGATAGCCAGACCCCCATCGACAAAATCCGCAGGAAGGCATTTGAACCGGACCGCCACTGCGCGTATAACGCCGGATTCCCTTCGGTAATCCCAACAGGACCGTTTCTCAGGCCATGAACTATTCCCGCGATCTGGTGGTGAACTGGGGCGAATCCGACCCGTTCGGCTTAGTGTATTTTCCTCGCATGCTCGCCTGGTTCAACGATACCGAGCATGAGATGTTCGCCCAGGTCGGCTATCCGGTGAACAAGATGGTCGATCAGGACCGGACCGCCTTTGTGATGGGCGAAATCAACTTCCGTTTTATCGGACCCGCGGCCTATGGTGACCGGGTGCGCTCAACGATCGAGCTCACCGAAATGCGGCGGGCGACCATCCAGTGGCAGTGTCGAGCCGTCAACATCGACTCGGGACAGCTCATCACCGAGGGTGTCGCAACCCGGATCTACGCGAGAATTCAGGAAGACGGCAATCTGAAGTCGGCGACGATCCCGGATGAAATCCGCGCCATGCTGGCCGTCACCGGCGACAGCACGGCCACCGGCGGCGCGTAGCCCGATTCTGCAGGATCAGATCGGCGCGTTCAAAAGTACATGGCGCTGCTGGTCAGCGTTCCGTTGCAGTTCACCAGCGTTGCCTTTTTCTGCT
Source organism: Pseudomonadota bacterium (assembly GCA_039033415.1). NCBI lineage: Bacteria > Pseudomonadati > Pseudomonadota > Pseudomonadota bacterium. The sequence goes on from JBCCCR010000007.1 coordinate 144,226, forward strand.
GAATCAGAAACGCACCATCGTCTACTAGCAGCTCATAGCGATAGGCCCCGGCATAGCTATTGGGCTGGCCGCGCCGGAATTCGTGCATGATGAAGCGCGCGCTGACCACCAACGGCGATGTGTCCGATGACTCCTGGTCGATCATCACGTTGGAGACCAGGTGTGACGTCCGGGGAAAGGGCTGCAGCGAAAACGCGTTGGGGTGTTTGAAGCGCTGTTGACGAACCTTGCGCAGCAGCGCGTTCTCATAGATGAGCGACACGTGCTCCTCGGGATTGGGCTGGTCGTGGGCCGCCGGCGCCCAGTAGGTGCCTTCTTCGGCAAACAGCGCCTCCCAGGCCTCCCAGCAACGCTCGTCCAGGAGACGCACCTCGGCATAGACGAACTGTTCAACCTGATGCTGAAGCAGCAGCGTATCGGGCAGTGCCATGTCAGTCCTCCGCCAGCATGTATTGTTTCCACGCCTTGAGCTGGTTGCGGAAGGCCAGATCACTCGAGCCTTTGGCGTAGTAGTGGCCTGGCTCAAGCTCCTCATCACTGTTGATATCGCGACTCAGCGGAATCCAGTCGTTGCCTTGCGTCTTGAGGCCCTCCTGCTGGCGGAGGTACGCCTCCTGGTCGTCCGGGCCGACGAGGTTGGCCGACGAATTAATCAAGTTGCAGTAAAGAATCGAGCGCTTGAGCAGCTCATCCGGCGCACCTTTCAGCCGCAGCGTGAATGACTCGATGATGGTTTTGTCGACCGCCACCGGCTTGACCACGCGGATCGTTTGAATGGCACCCTTGATGGTCAGACTCGGATAGAAAACTGTATTGTGACGATTGACGGCAAAAATCTGCTTCACTCGCTCCTCACCGTAGGCATCGTTCATCGCGTCGTTGTAGGCCTCAACGTCGGAATAGGCCGCGTGTATGCTGTTTTTTCCGCCGGAATAGCCGTGCCCATTGTCGAAGGCATGGAGCCCCATATCGTCGAAGAACGCGTAGCTCTCTGTAAATGGCGAAATGATCTCGAGTGCCGGCGGCAGCGGCGCGTCTTTCCCGAGTTCGCGCTTGGCCACCACCCGCGCCGTCAGGCTCGAAGACTGATGCACAATCATCGGATGCATCATGTCGTTGAGGTTTTCGACAAAAAACTTCCAGTTGCTGTCGTGCTCGTAGCGCATCACGCCCGGCACCACCTCCAGCTCGCCGTCTGGCGCACGGTCCACCATGTTGTCGATCGAAGACGCGACGCCGCCGAGCCAGGTTTCCAGATCCGGACCCTCCTGGCTGAGGCTGGCGAACACAAACCCCCTGTAGCTTCCGACTCGCGGCACCTTCCGCACGCTGGCCGCCGGATCGTCTTTGGTGAGGCCCGCGTCGGCGTAGCCATCCTCGAGCGGTATCGAAACGCAGCGGCCGTCCATCGCAAAGCGCCACGCGTGGTAGCAGCAGCGAAACTCTTTGAGGTTGCCGCACTCATCCCCGACAAGCTGGGCGCCCTTGTGAGCACATCGGTTGAACAACACATGAAGCTGCCCGTCGTGGTCGCGTGACATGATCACCGGCTGGCTGGCGACGGTCGTCGTGTAGTAGTCACCGGGTTCGGCGACCTGACTCTCATGCCCAACGTAGATCCACGTTTTTCCCCAGATCCGGGCCATTTCCAGATCGAAGATCTCGGGGTCGGTGTAAATGCTGCGATGGACTCGATCATGCTCAACCAGTTCTGACATTTCGAATTGCCGGTAGGCAGGCCGCAGTTCACTCATAGCGTTCCCCTCACACAAAAAGTTTCTTGCTTCGCATCGTTCAAATCACCACGGTGCCGATGCTGGCACCGCCGCAAACGTAGAGCACCTGGCCGGTCACAAAGCCTGCCGCCGGACTCAGAAAAAAGCGGGTGGCGTGGGCGATGTCATCCGCGGCACCCAGTCGCCGCACAGGAATGCTGCCCGCGAGAGCGTTCACCCGCTGCGCGTCATCACCCATAATTTCATCGAACATATCGGTCACCACCGGCCCCGGGGCCACGCAGTTGGACGTGATACCCGACGGCCCCAATTCAAGCGCCCAGGTTCGGAGCATGCCGAACATGCCAGCCTTGGTCGCCGCGTAGTTGGTACGGGTCTGAAGCCCCAACGCGCCTCGCGATGAGATGCCGACAATCCGGCCGTAGCCGGCGTCTTTCATCGCGGGCAACGATGCCTGCACAAGCGTGACCATCGTTGCCAGGTGAAGCTCGGTGAGGTAGTCCAGGTCGGTCAAGGCCACGTCTTCGATTAGCGCTGGTCGGATCACGCCGGCGTTGTGAACGATGTTGAGCACCGGGTGGTTGGCGTTGATCTCCGCCACTGCCTGTTTCGTTTCCTCCCGATCACCGAGATCGACAATGACGCTGTGCAGGCGCTCATGCTGAAGCTCCGGTGCCTGGCGCGACACGCACACCACCTCACCGCCTTCTTCGAGAATACTTTGAGTGATCGCCAGGCCAATGCCACGATTGCCACCGGTCACCAGGGTGACACCCTGCGTTGCTTGACTCATGGTGTTTCCTCCACCAGCGCCAGGACCCGCAGCGGACTGCCTGAACCCTGCTTGATTTTCAGTGGCGCACAGATGAGCATCGCGCCCACCGGGGGCAGCTGATCCAGATTGCGCAGACACTGCAGGCCGTAGCGATTGTTGCCATGCAGCAGCAGATGAGCCGGATGAGGCGGATCAAAATGTTCCCCCTGGCCCGCATCGGTTCCAATGGTTTCCACCCCAAAACCGACAATACCCGCTTCGTGGATCAGGTAGTCGAGCGCTCCCGCATCCGGACCCGGGGAATGCGCCCCGTCTTCGCGCAGATTGATGTAAGCGGCGGGTTCTCGCTTGGACCAGTCGGTGCGAAACAGAAACCAGCTGCCCGCCGCAATTTTCCCGTGGCTGTCCTCCCAGGCCTTAACATGCGCGGCCGTGAGCACAAAATCTTCGTCTGCGGCGCATTCAGCGGAAAAGTCCGCGACAACCGCCGGCGCAACAAACCGCTCGACGGGAATGGTGTCTACCGAGTTGTTGGGCAGATCGCGGCCGCTGATCCAATGAATCGGCGCGTCGAAGTGAGTCCCGGTATGCTCGTTGCAGGTGAAGTTTTGCCAGTACCAGCCGGGGCCCCGCGCGTCATAGCGCGACACCTCTTCGACCCGGAACGGCTCGCACTGACCCAGCTCCTGAGGCAGTACCAGCACCGGGAAGTCCGGGTCCAGCGTAAAGGTCAGGTCGACCGTTCGGACTGACCCGCCGGCCATGGCCTGGGCCAGCGTTGCGAGGGCACCCATCAGTCCACCTCCCGCTCGTGCTGCAGCTCGAATTCCAGAACGCCGGGATCCTCGCGCCAGCGGTTGACGACATCCGTCGCGATATCCCCGGCCACGGCCTCCTCCAGCCCCTCGCACAGACCCTTGACGGTCACGCTGGCGAGCTTGGCAGGCGTGACCAGCGGGGGTGATACCGGCTCATACCAAGGGTCTTCGAGCGGCCCGTGAAACACGTTCATCACCTTCACGCCGCTGCCGACAAACTCTGCGCGGGCAGCCTGGGCCAGCGACAGCGCAGCAGCCTGGCTGGCGGAGCTCGTGGCGTAGGCCGGCCAGTTTGACCTCGCGTAGACCGACAGCAGGTTGGTCCAGCAGGTGGCACTGGTAGCGCCGTCTGCCCCTCGGCTACGCATGACCGGCGCAAAATACTGAAGCAGCCGCAGCAGGCCAAAGTAGTTGGTTTCCATCTCGCGTCTGGCTTCGACGAGCGGCTGGTCGAGCGCACCGCCGGAGCGAACGTGGCTGGCCGTGTTGATGAGAATGTCCACCTTATGGCCGATCGATGCCGCGCATTCCCGCACCGACCCGGTGTCGGTCACGTTGAGTTCCGCGAGCTGCACACACTCATCGGCCACCGCCTCGGCGACGACATCGTTTTTTTTCCAGGGCTCTGCCAGGCCGGCAAAAATGATCGCGGCGCCGGACTCCTTGAGCATCGGGATCAGGGTCTGCGCAACCGGACTGCGGATATCGGTCAGCAGCACCCGGCGATGACGGGGGGAACAGGTCAGCTCACGCAGCTGCGGGTCGTCGTCCATATGGGGGGTCTCCTCCTCCGGGAGCGCCATCAATACGCCCTGCCCGGCTTTATCCGTTCGCGCGATCATGCGCACGGTGTCTCCTTCGGCCACGTCGCCGTGCACGTGCGCCAAAACACTGATCCCATCGGCCAGCCGAACCGTCCCCACTCGCCACGGCATACGCTGTCGAAAGTACACGTTGGTGCTGCTGTCCAGCACGCTGAGCGCCAGCAGCTCACCCGTCGGCTGTGCCGGCTGCCAGCGTAGGTCAACCGACCAGCAGCTCGCGCAAGCGTCGCGCGGCGGATACGCCACCGCGCCACAGTCGCCGCAGACCTGCAGCTGAAATTCGCCGCGCGCCGCCCGGGCGCTAAACGCCAGCGCGGCACGGCTGCGCGGCCGCGGAGGCATGGTGGCTACCCGCGACCGAAGCTGCGGGTTTTTGCGGCGGGGCTTGGCGAGCGGCGCCGTCATGCGGCGGCCGCCTCAACACCCGATGCAGCGCCAGGCCCGGCGAGAATGGCCGCCGCCGTGCAGACGCCCCGATCAAAGTTGATCATGCCAAAGCCGGACACGGCGGCAATGCGCGCGTCGGTAACCTGTTTGCCCAAAGCCTGGCCCGTGACCTGGCGCAACGCCTCCACCAGACCGATGTAACCCCCGGCCGCGCCGGCCTGGCCGGTCGACAGCTGGCCGCCCGAGGTGTTGTGCGGAAAGGTACCCTCGCAGGTCATCGTGTGGCCCCGGATGAATTCATCGGCGCCCCCTTTCTCGCAGAAGCCAAGGTCTTCTATCTGCATAGCGCAGATCACCGGATAGTCGTCGTAGGTCTGCAGCAGGTCTACCGCATCCGGACTGACGCCCGCCTGGGCCCACAGCTCGTCACGATCCATCTCCCAGCCGCCGCGCAGCTGGATCGGATCAGCGCTAAACGCGTTGTGGCGTTCGATTGTGGAGAGGATCTGCACCGCTGGCAGCGAGAGATTGCGAGCCGTGTCCTCGTGCATGACCAGAAAACCTTCCGCGCCGGCGCAAGGCATGACGCAGTCAAACAGCCGCAGCGGGTCTGCGATAACGCGAGCATTGAGATACTGCTCCAGCGTCAGCGGCTTTTTCATCATGGCAAAAGGAATCCCCAGCGCGCTGTCCCGCTGGTCGACGCAAAGCTGGCCAAACGCCTCGCGGCTAGTGCCGTAGCGGTTCATAAACGCTTTGGTCATCAGCGCAAAGTTGGCGTTCGGTCCACCGGAACCGTAGGGAAACGAGGCGTCCTGGGAAAAACGGCTAAAGCTGGTGAGCATGTTTTTGAACGAACTGATCTGATTCGTGTCACCCGCCACGCAGGCGACCACCTCAGCGTCCCCGGCCTGCACCGCTCGAGCTGCCCGGCGCAGCGCCACAACGCCGCTCGCACCGCCCATCGGAATGTGGTCAAGCCAACGCGGACTCAAGCCCAGATGCTGGGTGAGTCCAACCGCCGTATCGGGCAGGAGCGAGAAGGAAGAGACGCAAAAGCCGTCGATGTCGTCAGCTCCCAGGCCACTGGCCTTTGCCAGCGCTCTCATCGCACGCCCGAGCCACCAGTGTGCGGATTGGTGAGAGTAACGCTCGTACGGAACGGTTACCGGCACCGCGGCCACCACGCCGCTATAGGGCTGACGGGCGCGCTTCAGGCTCATGTGGCCGCCTCCTTTGCCGGGCGTTTCTTCCGCGTGGTGAAGTCCATGCACCGACCGGCCTTCACGGCCTCAGCGGCGAGCCGCTTTGCCTCACCCCGCTGAACCTTCTCGGAGGCCGTTAGCGGTATCGCGTCGACAAAGCCGATGTAACCGGGAGCCTTGTAGTACGCCAGGTCATGGCGGCAGGCCTCAAAAACCGCCTCGGCGATGGCGTCAGTTTCAGTGCCAGGTGCAGCCACAAGCAGCGCGGCAACCTCTTCCCCGCGAATCTCATCGGACACCGGACAGACCACACAGTTGAGCACGGCCGGATCACGGATGATCACACTCTCGACCTCGATGGCAGCGATGTTCTCACCGCTGCGGCGGATAATGTTCTTTCGCCGATCCACAAAGTAAAAGCTGCCGTCAGCCCCGACACGAACCTCGTCGCCCGTATGGAACCAGCCGCCGGCCCAGGCTTCCTCGGTCGCGTCCGGATCTTTGAGATAGCCGCTGAAGAAAAACTGCCTAGGCTTCTCGCCGTGGCGGCGAACCAGCAGTTCCCCGGTTTCGCCTGGCGGCACGTCATTGCCGGCTTCATCAACCAGCCGGTATTCAAGCCCCTCCGGCGCCTTACCAAAACAGCGTGTGCCGACATGCCGGGAGTCGTGTGATGCCGTGATCCAAGCACCAGCGCCGGTTTCGGACATCGCCCAAGCTTCGGTCAGGGGAATGCCAAACCGCTCTTCAAACCGAGCGTGGTGCCGGGGATCACAGCCGGCGCCGAAGGCGAAACGCACCTGATGAAAGCTGCGGTCATTGTCTTGTTCCGGCGCGTTGAGCAGCATGGCCGGCATCACCCCCAGGTAATGCATGACCGTGGCGCCGCTCGCAGCCACGCTCTCCCACCAAGTCCGCGGATGAAAGCGATCCAGCTGAATCAGGCAGCTCGCGGTCTCCATCACCCCCATAAACGAGGTCGCCAGAGCATTCATGTGAGAGACCGGCAGCGGCGTGATCAAACGATCTTCTCCGGGCCGAAAGCTGCAGTAACCGCCGATACCGGCGTAGAACCGACCGATCTCGCGGAAGTAGCTGTTGCTCAGCATGCAGCCCTTGGGTGTACCGGTGGTACCAGAGGTATAGATCAATGCGGCTTCCGTGTCTTCGTGAAGCACCCCGGAATCTTGGGTCCATCGACAGTCAAGACCGGCCAACGCCGCTGGTGTGACCACAGGCGGCCTCTGAGGGGTATCCCCTGCAACACTTGCCAGCTGCTCAGCCACGCTCGCGTGCGCAACCACTAGCGCCACCTCGCTGTGCTCGAGGAGATAACGCAGCTCGCGGTCCATCATGGCCGTATTCAGCGGGACCACGCTGCATCCCAGCGCGTTGAGCGCCAGCAGATGAAAAAAGAACTCAGGCCGGTTGTGCAGGGCTACGCCCACCCGCAGCCCCTGGCCACACCCCAGCTCCCGATAGGTTGCAAGCAGTGTTTCTACCTCTGCGGCAGTTTCGGCGTAGGTGAAGTCGGCGCGCGGCAGCTCGTACACGGCAGCCGTCTGCTCAGGAACGTGAAGGAATGGGCGCGAGGGATGATTCCCTACGACCGCCAGAAACCGGTCGTAAATGGTGCCCCGGTCGGTCACCCGCCACCTCGGCTGGTTTTGGCCGGGGCAGTTTCTCGCATCTCTTCGTAAGGCGAGCGGCTCAGGTTTTCTCGAATCTGCTTCAGCAGCAGCGTCATCTCGTCAATCTGCTCAGCGCTGATGCCGTCGAAGGCCTTGTCAAAGACGTTTTGTCCGATCGAGCGGACCAGCTGAAGCGTTTGCTCAGCCTGTGGCGTCATGGTGACCTCAACGACGCGCCGGTCGGCGCTGGATGCGTCGCGGAGCACGAGACCCGCTTTTTCCATGCGCCCCAGCATGCGGGTAATGGTCGGTAGTTTGGTCACCGAACGACGTGCCAGCTCACCCACCGTGCTGGGGCTGCGGTCCTTAAGAAGCGACAGAATGCGCCATTCGGTTGTGCTCAGGCCATAACGCTTGAGCGCGCGTTCCATTTCCGCGTTGTAGGTGGAGGACAGCCGGATGAGGTTGTAGAGCACGTAGTCATCCAGGTGAAAGCGAGCGTGCAGGGGCCCGATCTTTTGCGGTGCTGCGCTTTCTCCCATCTCCCGTCCCTTCCCTCACTGTCGTGCGACAACAGGTACAATCCGACGGTGTCAGCGAACTGGACGTTCGACGGCACCTGCTGACAACGAAGAGCGTAGCGCATTTGTGCTTTACAATTCAATTGATTATTCATTCAATTGTTTGCGCACACCGCGCCGCAGACCGCTTCGCCCCAGCCATAAAAACAACCAAGGCCGCCCTGCCGCTGCGGCACTGAGGAGACAGAATGGATAACGCTCGCGCCCATGCCCTCATGGAATCCGACCGCTACCGGACGCTTGCGGGTAAACGCCGTAGGGTTGCTGTTGGCCTAACTCTGTTCAACATCGCCGTTTACCTGGTCTACGTATTGATGATGGGCTACGCACGACCGCTCATGTCGACGACAGTTGGGGACACCGCAATGAACGTCGGCCTGCTGGTCACCATCGGGCTGGTAGTTATGGCACCCCTGATTTCGGGTTACTACATCTGGTGGGCCAATCGAGCCTACGACCCGAACCTGAAGGCGCTGATCGCTGAAGCCGAGTTAGGGGAACAGGGCTCATGAATCGATGGGTTGCAAGCCTCGCGGGTCTTTGGTTCATGGTCGCCGCGGAGGTGGCCCTGGCAGCGGAAGGGATTACCGGCAGCGCCGACAAGCAACCGCTCAATCAAGCGGCGATCACCATGTTTCTCACCTTCGTTCTGGTGACCCTGCTAATCACGGTATGGGCCGCCAAACGCAGTCGCTCCGCCAGCGATCTGTACGTGGCCGGCGGCGGTATTTCTGCCTGGCAAAACGGCACCGCTATCGCCGGAGATTTTATCTCCGCAGCCTCATTCCTGGGCATCACCAGCGCGCTCTTCGCGTTCGGACTGGACGGCAACCTGCTGATCATCGGCGTGATGGGCAGCTGGCCAGTGATTCTGTTCATCATCGCCGAACGGCTGCGCAACCTCGGTCGTTTTACCCTGGTGGACGTTGTATCGTTCCGGCTCTCACCCAAACCGGTGCGGCTTGTCATCAGCATCGCCTCCCTAGCGGTAATTCTGTTTTATCTCATTGGACAGCTCGTCGGCGCCGGCAAGCTCATCCAGCTGCTGTTCGGCCTGGACTATCTGTATGCGGTCATCACGGTCAGCGCACTGATGATCATCTACGTCAGCCTGGGGGGCATGCTGGCCACCACGTGGGTTCAGCTGATCAAGGCGATTCTGCTGATCGCCGGCGGCGTGCTTACCTGCATCCTCGTCCTGCGCTACTTCGATTTTTCGCTGTCCGAAGTCTTCTCGCGGGCCACCCGGAACCATCCGCGAGGCACTCAGCTGCTTGCGCCGGGCAACTGGATGGCCGACCCGCTTGGCGGACTCTCGCTGGGACTCACGATGCTGTTTGGCTTTATCGGCTTGCCGCACGTGCTGATGCGCATGTTCACCGTCAAGGATGCTGCCGCCGCCCGGCAGTCGTCGTTCGTGGCGATCTGCATCATGAGCCTGTTTTATCTGATGGTGATCGTGATCGGCTTTGGCGCGGTTTCGATCCTGATCGAGAACCCCGATTCGTTCTACGACTCGGCGGGGAACCTGCTTGGCGGCGGCAACATGGTTGCGGTCCACGTGGCCCAGTTTGTGGGCGGCAACCTGCTGCTTGGCTTTATGGCGGCGGTGACGTTCGCCACCATCCTGGCGGTGGTGGCTGGGCTGACGTTATCTGGCGCGGCCACGATTGCGCACGATCTCTATAAGACCTTCGCCGCAAGCTCGCATTCTGAAAAGACCGAGCTCATCATCATGCGCACCTCCGTGGTGGTGATCGGGGTGCTGGGCGTGATTCTCGGCCTGGCATTTGAGAACCAGAACATTGCGTTTGTCACCACCTTTGCGCTGGCGGTATCCGCTAGCGTCAACGCGCCGGTGCTGATCGCCGCGATGTATTGGCGCGGACTGACCACCCGGGGCGTGGTGTTGTCGAGCATCATCGGCCTGGTCTTTTCGGTGGCGCTGATTGTTGCCGGCCCCGGCGTGATGGTGAGCATCCTCGGCTTTGAGAAGCCGTGGTTCCCCTACACGTACCCAACGATCGCCACCCTGCCCGTCACCGCGCTGTGTATCTGGTTTTTCTCAGCCACAGACCGAAGCGCCAGCGCGGCCCGGGAGCGCGCACGCTTCGAAGACCAGCGCATTCGATCCGAACTCGGGATCGGCATCGACGCGGCGTCCAGTCACTAGTCGAAGAAGCGTTAGCGGATCCGCCGCCAGCTGCGCGTTGGCAGCCGCTGCTGACGCCAGCCGTAGTATGGGTGGCGTGCCAGCAGGCGCTCGTCTTTGAAGGCGAGCACCAGCAAAGCACCCGCTACAAATCCGCCGACGTGCGCCCAGAACGCTACGCCGCCGGCGCCCCCGCTGCCGAACCCTCCCAGCAACTGCAGCAGCAGCCAATAGCCGAGCATCAGCACCGCTGGCACGGCGATGGTGGTGACAAAAAACAGGATATGCACGTTCACCCGCGGGTAGAGCACAATGTACGCCCCCATCACACCGCCGATAGCGCCGGACGCGCCGACCATCGGCACGGCCGAGGCCGGGTCGGCGACCGCCTGGGCAGCGGCGGCAGCAATGCCGCACAGCACGTAAAACGCGAGAAAGCGTCCGTGGCCCATCGCGTCTTCGACGTTGTTCCCGAAGATCCAGAGAAACCACAGGTTGCCGAGAATGTGCATCCAGCTGCCGTGCATAAACATGCTGCTGATGACGGTCACCCAGCCACCGCCTTCGATGGGACAGACCACCGGGCCGCTGGGACGAAGGTTAAGTACATCAGCAGGAATCAGGCCCAGGGTGCAGATCGACACCGACAGGCCGGGCTCGCGACCAGCCTGCTGCAGCCCAAGCCACACCAGCACGTTTACGACGATGAGCGCCAGCGTGACGAAGGGCGTCAGATTGGTCGGATTGTCGTCTCGTATCGGAAGCAGGGTGACAGGACCATTTGGTGATCACACACTCTAGCGAATGACGCGTGATGTTGCTGTAACGGACCCTCGCCGCGCGACGTTGGCGGCGCGTTGTGCATAAGGGTTGACCCCCCTGCTCGTTCCTGCCACGATCCCCGTCCTCATTAAGACCAGCTGAGGGACAGGCCCTTTGACGCTGGGGCAACCTGCTACTTCGTAGCTTTGGTGCCAAGTCCTGCGGGGAACTTCCACCGAGCAATGAGCCAGACCGAACTATCATCACGCGCCCCGGGCGTCATCACTTCGATCGTGAATGCGGGTGAGCTTCGTCTGGAATCCGGCGAGAAAATTCCCGATCTTCAGATCAGCTTTGAGTGTGTAGGCCCCGCGGACGCGCCGGCTGTTGTGGTGCTGGGGGGAATCTCAGCGACTCGCCATGCCGGCAGCCACGAAGGCGACCCCTCCCCCGGCTGGTGGGAACCCTTGGTCGGACCGGGCAAGGGGCTGGATACCACACAGTTCCGTGTCGTTGGGATCGACTTCCTCGGCGGCAACGGGCAGACGAGCGGCCCCCGCAACAGCGACGGCTGGCCACGCACCGTATCGCCTGCCGACCAGGCCACCTGTATCGCACGGTTGATGGATCAGCTGGAGATTACCCGACTGCACCACTTCGTCGGCGCCTCTTACGGCGGCATGGTCGCCCTCGAGTTCGCCCGGCACTTTGGCGAACGGTGCAAACAGGCGGTGGTGCTCGGCGCGGCGCACCGACCGACCGCTATGGCCACCGCACTGCGCTGCGTCCAGCGCGAGGCGGTTCGCGCCTGCAGTGACCTTGGGGACAGCGCCGCGGGGCTGAGGCTATCCCGAGCGATCGGCATGTCCACCTATCGATCCAACCGGGAGTTCGAGGAGCGTTTCTCTCGAAAGCCGACACCCGGGCAACCGGTGAGCTTCGAGGTCGAAAACTATCTGTTTGCCCGCGGCCATCAGTTCGCCAGCGAGTTCCATCCCGACGCCTACCTCACCCTGTCGACCTCCATCGATCTGCTGGATCTCGAACCGGAGGCCGTCAAGCTACCGGTTGCGCTGCTCGCCTTTCAGGATGACTTTGTCGCGCCGCCGGCGCTGATGCGGGAACTCAATGAGCGGCTTGGGGGCCTCTCGACGCTCACAGAGCTTCCAACGCTCTACGGACACGACGCCTTTTTGAAAGAGAGTATCGCCGTCAGCCAATGGCTGAAGAACGTGCTCGGCAATGATGCAATAACGGAGTGATAAACCAACATGAAGATTGAAACCCTGGCCGTCCACGGTGGCTATCAGCCTGACCCGACAACCAACGCGGTAGCGGTGCCTGTTTACCAGACCACGTCCTACGCGTTTGACGATACACAGCACGGGGCAGATCTTTTTGACCTCAAGGTCCAGGGGAATATATATACCCGGATCATGAACCCCACCACCGACGTGCTGGAACAGCGCCTTGCGGCGATGGAAGGCGGGGTCGGCTCACTGGCCTTCGGTTCGGGCATGGCCGCGATCACGGCTGCACTCATGACGGTGGCCGAAAGTGGCGACAACATCGTGTCGACCGCGTCACTCTACGGCGGCACGTACAACCTGTTCGCCCACACGCTGCCGAACTTTGGTATCGAGGTGCGGTTTGTTGACGCCGACGACCACGCTGGCATGGCGGCAGCGATGGACAACCGCACCAAGGCGGTTTTTTGTGAATCGATCGGCAACCCGGCTGGTGATGTGATGGACCTCAAAGCGCTGGCGGATATCGCCCACAGTGGCGGCGCGCCCCTGATTGTCGACAACACCGTCCCCTCGCCTTACCTGTGCCGACCCTTCGAGCATGGCGCCGATATTGTGATCCACTCGCTGACCAAGTATCTCGGAGGCCACGGCACCACCATCGGCGGCGTGCTGATCGACTCCGGTAAATTTCCCTGGGCAGACCACGCAGAGCGCTTTCCGAAGTTCAACGAGCCCGATCCGTCCTATCACGGCGTGGTCTACGCCGAAGCGCTGGGCGAGGCGGCGTTTATCGGCCGCGCCCGCGTGGTGCCGCTGCGCAACATGGGTGCCGCCATTTCACCCTTTAACAGTTTCCTGGTGCTCCAGGGCATCGAGACGCTCCCGCTCCGGATGGACAAACATTGCGAAAACGCGGTGGCGGTTGCCAACCATCTTAAGTCGCACGACAAGGTGGGCTGGGTCCGCTACGCCGGACTGCCCGATCACCCCCACCACGGCCGAACCCAGCAATACACCAGCGGCAAAGCTTCGGGCATCCTCACCTTCGGGCTGAAGGGCGGCCGAGAGGCGGGTACGAAGTTCATCGACGCCCTGAAGCTGATCGTCAGGCTGGTCAACATCGGGGACGCCAAGTCGCTGGCCTGTCACCCGGCCTCAACTACCCACCGTCAGCTCAATGAGGAGGAGCTGGCGAAGGCGGGCGTGAGTGAAGACCTCGTGCGTCTGTCGGTGGGTATCGAGCACATCGACGACATCCTTCAGGATATCGATCAGGCGCTGGAACACTGCTGACAGAGCCATAGTTGCAGCGGCTGGCGGCGGGCCTTGACGGCCCGCACGCCGGCGTGTCCCAATGCCCGACTGATCAAGCCACCGGAAGCTCGTACAACCTCATGTCAGAACGTTTTGAAACCACCGACCGCTATGTGGTCACCGAAGATCTGAAAATGGCGGTCAACGCCGCGGTTACCCTTGAGCGACCCATTTTGGTCAAAGGCGAACCCGGCACCGGCAAAACCCAGCTCGCTTACGAGGTGGCACAGTCCCTCGGCAAAAACCTGATCCAGTGGCACATCAAATCCACCACCAAGGCCCAGCAGGGGCTGTACGAATACGACGCGGTCGCCCGCCTGCGCGATAGCCAGCTCGGTGACGACAAGGTTCACGACATCAGCAACTACATCGTGCAGGGCAAGCTATGGGAAGCGTTTGACGCGGAAGCGCAGCCGGTGCTGCTGATCGACGAAATCGACAAGGCCGACATCGAGTTTCCCAACGACCTTTTGCTTGAGCTCGACCAGATGTCATTTTACGTCTACGAGACCCAGCAGACGGTCAAAGCCCGTCAGCGGCCCATCGTGATTATCACGAGCAACAACGAAAAGGAGCTGCCGGACGCGTTCCTGCGCCGCTGCTTCTTCCACTACATTCAGTTCCCTGACGAGGACACGATGAAGCAGATCGTCGAGCTGCACTATCCGGGGCTGAAAAAGGAGCTGCTCAACGAAGCGCTAAACGCCTTCTACAAGCTGCGCGATGTTCCAGGCCTCAAGAAGAAGCCCAGCACCTCGGAGCTTCTCGACTGGATCAAGCTGCTGCTGGCCGAGGACATCCCGCCGGAGGCGCTGCGTACCGACGACAAGCGCAGCGCCATCCCGCCGCTGTATGGTGCGCTGCTGAAAAACGAGCAGGACGTCCATCTGTTTGAACAGCTGGTGTTTCTGGACCGACGCAACCGCTCCTGATGCTCCTGAAGTTCTTTTTTATGCTGCGCGATGCGGGCCTGAAGTGCTCGATCACGGAATTGCTGACCCTGCATGAATCCATGAAGCTCGGGGTCGCCGGCCACAGCATTGACAATTTTTACTACCTGGCGCGTTCATGCCTGATCAAAGACGAGACGCACTTCGACCGCTTCGATCAGGTGTTTGCCGCCCACTTCCGCGGCATCGAGTCAGCCTTCGCCAAGCTCGGCAGCACGGAGCTGCCCGAGGAGTGGCTTCGGCGGCAGGCGGAGCTCGATCTCACCGAGGAGCAACGAAGGCAGATCGAAGCGATGGGTGGCTTCGAGGAGCTGATGAAGGCGCTGCGCGAACGGCTGGAGAAGCAGGAGAAGCGTCATCAGGGCGGCAGCAAGATGATCGGGACCGCCGGCACCTCGCCCTTCGGCGCCTACGGCTACAACCCCGAGGGCGTGCGCATTGGGCAGGACCGCAGCCGCCACCGTCGGGCGGTCAAGGTCTGGGACAAACGCGAGTTCCGCAATCTAGACGACTCGGTTCAGCTGGGCACGCGTAACATCAAGGTGGCACTGCGCAAGCTCCGACGGTTCGCGCGGGAGGGAGCGCAGGATCAGCTGGACCTGGACGATACGATCCACAGCACCGCCCGCAACGGCGGACTGCTCGACATCAAGATGGTCCCCGAGCGGCATAACGCGATCAAAGTCCTACTGTGCCTGGACGTGGGCGGCTCGATGGATGACCACGTGCGCATCTGCGAAGAGCTCTTCTCCGCCGCGCGCAGCGAGTTCAAGCACATGGAGTACTTCTACTTCCACAACTTCACTTACGAGAGCTTTTGGAAGGACAACCATCGACGCCACAACGAGCGGATCGGTCTGATGGAAGTTCTCCATAAGTTTGGTCCCGATTACAAACTGATTTTTGTCGGCGACGCCACCATGAGCCCCTACGAGATCAGCTATCCCGGCGGCTCGGTGGAGCACTGGAACGAAGAAGCCGGTGCCGTGTGGATCCGCCGCCTGCTGGAGCACTACCGCAAAGCCGTCTGGCTGAACCCCGAACCCGTGCAGCGCTGGGAATACACCCCATCGATCAAGATGACGCGCGAGATCATGGAAGACCGGATGTATCCGCTGACCCTCAACGGGTTGGATAACGCCATCAAAGCCCTGCGATGAGGGTGCCTGACGCGGTCACCCGGGCGCTTCAGGACGCTCGCAGCATCGGCGTGCTCACGGGCGCCGGCGTTTCCGCGGAGAGCGGTATTGCCACCTTTCGTGACGCGCAAACGGGCCTGTGGTCACAATTTCGTCCCGAGGATCTCGCAACACCCGAAGCCTTTGAGCGCGACCCCGAACTGGTCTGGAAATGGTACGCCTGGCGCCGTGAGCAGGTGACGGAAGCTGACCCCAATCCAGGGCATCGGGCCCTCGCTCAGCTACAGCAGCTGCGCCCTACCCACATCGTGACGCAGAACGTTGACGGGCTTCATCAGCGGGGTGGCGCGAAGGACGTGATTGAGCTGCACGGGAGCATCATGCGCACGCTCTGTCACCGAACGTTAGAACCGGTCGACGACGACTACCTGGCAAAGCAGACCGCCCTCCCGCCACCTTCGCCCCATCACCCTGACGGACTCTGCCGTCCGGGCGTCGTCTGGTTCGGCGAGGCGCTGCCCGGGGTTGCTCTGCAGCGAGCCTTCGATATCGCAGAAGCCAGCGACGTCTTTATCTCTGCCGGCACGTCAACGGTGGTTGAGCCCGCCGCTTCTCTGCCGCTTGCGGCCAAGCGCGCCGGCGCTTTCCTGATTGAAATCAATCCCGCGCAGACGCCACTGAGCCCCCATTGTGACGCCACGCTGCTCGGGCCCTCCGGCGAGGTTTTGCCTCAGCTGGTGGAATCCCTCGCAACGACCTGACGGTATAATTACGCCATGAGCATTCCCCAAACCATGCAGGCCCTCGTCAAGCGTGAGGCGGGCCCAGGCATCTGGCTCGAAGAGGTTCCTGTACCTGAGGTCGGCACCAACGATGTGCTGATCCAGCTGGAAAAGACGGCCATCTGCGGCACCGACGTGCACATTTACGCGTGGGATGAGTGGTCCAGCCAAACCATCAAGCCTGGGCTGGTCATCGGCCATGAGTTTGTCGGCCGCATCGCCGCGCTCGGCCCAGGCGTCGTGGGTTATCAGGTCGGGGAGCGGGTCTCCGCTGAAGGCCACGTGGCGTGTGGGGTCTGCCGCAACTGCAAGCGAGGCAAGCAGCATCTGTGTCCCTACACCGAAGGCATCGGCGTCAACCGCAACGGGGCGTTTGCTGAATATGTTGCCGTACCGGCATCCAACCTGTGGCGGATTCCAGAAGCGGTGCCTTCCGAGCTGGCGGCGTTTTTTGACCCCTTTGGCAACGCGGCGCACTGCGCGCTGAGATTCGATCTTGTTGGCGAAGATGTTTTGATCACCGGCGCCGGACCCATCGGCATCATCGCCGCGGGCATCTGCCGCCACGTGGGGGCGCGCAATGTGGTTGTCAGCGACGTCAACGACTACCGGCTGGAGCTGGCGGCCAGTATGGGGGCCAACCGAACGGTGAACGTCACCCGCGAATCGCTGCAGGAGGCCACCAGCGAGCTCCAGCTGGAGGGATATGACGTTGGGCTTGAGATGTCGGGTAACGGTCAGGCCTTCGACGACATGCTCGAACTGATGTACCCCGCCGGCAAAATCGCCATGCTGGGCATCCTGCCACGCGAATCGCAGGTCAACTGGCACCAGGTGATTTTCAAAGGCCTGGAGCTGCATGGCATCTACGGTCGGCTCATGTACGAGACCTGGTACAAGATGACCCAGATGCTGCTGACCGGCTTTCCCTTGGAAAAAGTGTTGACTCACCAAATCCCCATCAGCGACTACGAACAGGGCTTTGCCCTGATGCTGGAAGGACGCTGCGGGAAGGTGGTCTGTGACTGGAGTGAACGGGCATGAGCGCTGCGCAGGACCGATTGAAACTCGAACTAAAACAGATTCAGGCTGACGGCCTGTACAAAACCGAGCGGGTGATCAGCACCCCGCAGCGCGTCGCCATTGTGGCTGACGGCCAGGAGGTGTTGAATTTCTGCGCCAACAACTATCTCGGGCTAGCCGACCATCCCGAGGTGATTGCGGCAGCCCACCAGGCGCTGGACGAGCACGGATTCGGTCTGGCCTCCGTCAGGTTTATCTGCGGGACCCAGGATCTTCACAAGCAGCTTGAGCGGCAGATCAGCGAGTTTTTTGGCACCGAGGACACCATCCTCTATCCCTCGTGCTTCGACGCTAACGGCGGGCTTTTCGAAACAATTCTGGGGCCCGAGGACGCGGTCATTTCCGATGCCCTGAACCACGCGTCAATCATCGACGGCATACGGCTTTGCAAGGCCCAGCGCTACCGCTATGCCAACAGCGACATGGCGGATCTGGAAACGCAGCTCAGGAATGCGGCTGACGCCCGAACCCGGCTGATCGCCACCGACGGCGTCTTTTCGATGGACGGGTACATCGCCAAGCTGGACCAGATTTGTGAGCTTGCTGAGCGCTACGACGCGCTCGTGATGATCGACGACTGTCACGCCACCGGTTTTGTCGGTCCGACAGGTCGGGGTTCAGCAGAGCACCACGGCGTCATGGATCGGGTCGATATCTTTACATCCACCCTGGGCAAAGCGCTTGGGGGAGGCTCCGGCGGGTTTACCACCGGACGCCAGCCCGTGATCGACATGCTGCGTCAGCGATCGCGCCCTTACCTCTTCTCCAACACCCTTGCACCCGCGATTGTCGGTGCCAGCATCAAGGTGTTTGAGCTTATGGACTCAAGCGACGGCCTTCGCCGACAGCTCAACGAGAACACGCGCTATTTTCGGGAGCAGATGACGGCCGCCGGGTTTACGATCCTGCCCGGAGAGCACCCGATTTGTCCGGTCATGCTGGGTGACGCTGAGCTATCCCAGGAGATGGCCCGCCGCTTAATGGACGAAGGCATCTACTGCATTGGCTTCTTCTACCCCGTCGTGCCGAAAGGTCAGGCCCGCATTCGGCTGCAGATCTCGGCGGCCCACACGCGGGAGCACCTGGATCGGGCTATTGCGGCCTTTGGCAAGGTGGGTAATGCACTTGGGGTTGTTTAGCTAATCCCTGCGAAGCGAACGCCAGAATGGAGCTAGCCGGACCTGTCGTATGCCTCTGTCACCCAAGCTTTGACTTCCCTGTCGAAGTCCGAGGCAGACTCGAGGCGGACCCGGTGGCTGCACATGGCGTTGTAGCTCTCCAGGCGACCTTCGGCAGGGTCGCCCTTGAGAGCGAGGCCCAGATCGATCCGGGTCTTGGTGGCCGGGGTAACCAGCGCAAACTGCTTTTTTCGCCGCAGGCTGACGCTGCCCTTCTTGGGCGCCACCTCCACGTCCGGACCCAGCGCGGCGGCGAATTTCACGATGGCGTCATGCAGGGGCCTGAGGCCCGCTTTCGGGCCAGCGTACTGGGCCGCAACCAGGTCAACGGGTTCGGCAACCTTGAGGCTTTCCGAAGCAATCAGATTGGCGAAGCCATGGGTGATACCGTGTTCTGACTTGAGCATCTTGACGACCTGCCCGTGTTTCCCCAGACCGCTTTGGGCAACCATTTTTTTCCATTCTTCCAGGTTCTTACCGGTTTTAACTGGGAGATTTTTGAACATTGTTTCGAGCTGTTTTTCAACGCTGGACATGACTTCTCCTCAAAGTTCCATGATCTTTTCGAACGACCAGTTTTCCGAGCGACAGACCTTCGGCGTCAGCGGCTGAACCAGTCCGATGATGCCCAGCATCAGGCGGCCTCCGAACGTCGGACGGCCGTTCTCCACCACCGACTTGAATGTATTGACGATGAAGGGTCCGCCCTGAGCCATACCTTTCTCGGTTTTGGTGCCCACCGGAACGTTGGTAGTGATGAGCGAAAACTCGACGCCCTCGGCCACCTCTTTAAGTTCATAAGTCACCGTGCACGGTGCATCGTCATGGTTCGTGAATTTGAAGGTATGTGCGTAACGATGCGGCGGGCTGAAGTCCAACACTTTGCCAACCACGCTTCGGTATTTCCCGTTGGTGGTCTGCATCGCCACCGGGGCACCAACCTCAAGCTGTTCGGGGGTCTTGCATACCGCCCCAAAGAAAAATGCCAGGACCTGATCCGTCTTTACCAGCTCCGACCAGACGGTTTCAATCGGTGCGTTGATCACAACCCGGTAGATGGCCTTATTGCTGTCGCTTGTTGTCACTTTTTTTCCTTCGCGGCCTGCTCGGCCGCGTATTTGATGGAGGCCAAACGCTCTGCCCAGTGGCCGCTGTAGTCGTCGGTCCAGCGGTCATAAATCAGCTGGATGGGCATGATGTTGAGATAAAGCCGACGCGACCGGCGGTCTTTTTCGCTGGCAACCAGGCCCGCTTTTTCCAGGACACCAAGGTGATTCATGACGGCAATGCGGCTGACGTCGAAATGAGACGCCAGCTGGCCAACGGTCAAGCCGGGATGCTCGCGGAGCAAATCCAGAATGGTCCGCCGGGTTTCATGCGCTAACGCCTGGAAGATGGAATCCATACTGTTACTAGTCAACATGTAATTACATTATTACATATTGAAATACAGTTCAAGCCCGACCTTGAGGCATCGAATCACGGTGCCAGTTGCACCGCCGACAACAACACCTGGCGAGTGGGTTCTTTAGGAGTTTTGAGTCTCCGCGAGCAGGTCACCCTGCGCGGGGAAGTACGAGCGGGTTCGATTGGCCAGAGCAACCAAGGACAGCATGACCGGCACCTCCACCAGCACGCCAACCACCGTCGCCAGCGCAGCGCCGGAGTCAAGGCCAAACAAACTGATGGCTACAGCCACAGCCAGTTCGAAAAAGTTGGACGTGCCAATGAGCGCCGCGGGCGCCGCGGTCTCAAAAGGCACGCGCCACCAGTACGCCCAGCCGTACGCGACAACAAAGATGCCATAGCTCTGAATGATGAGCGGCACAGCGATCAACGCGATCACCCCCGGCTGCCCGAGGATTTTCTCGGCCTGAAAACCAAACAGCAGCACTACCGTAGCGACAAGTCCGACGACGGAGAAAGGCTTGATCCGATCGGTGAATGCAGCGACCCGTTCTGGCTTTTGAGCCGAACCCAGCAGTCGCCGAGTGACGTAGCCGGCCACAAGCGGCGTGACCACGTAAAGCAGCACCGACAGCAGCAACGTCTGCCAGGGCACCACCACCTCCGTGATACCAAGCAGCATCGCGGCCAGCGGCGCAAAAGCAAAGACCATAATCAAATCGTTAATCGACACCTGAACCAGCGTGTAGTTGGCATCCCCGCGCACCAGCTGGCTCCAGACAAACACCATCGCCGTACAGGGCGCAACACCCAGCAGGATCATGCCCGCGATGTACTCCCGGGCCGTTTCCGGCGCAACGAGGCCAGCAAAGAAATATTCAAAAAGCAATACGCCGAGGGCGGCCATGGAAAAGGGTTTGATCAGCCAGTTGACCACCAGCGTGATGCACAGCCCCCGGGGACGGCGCCCGACGTCGCGTAGTGACGCGAAGTCTACGTTCACCATCATCGGGTAGATCATGGCCCAGATCAGGACCGCGACTACCAGATTGACGCTGGCATATTCAACGCCCGCAACGGCCTCAAAAACACCCGGAAACTGGGCGCCCAGCGCAATACCTGCAGCAATGCCGAGGCCAACCCACAGGGAAAGCCAGCGTTCAAAGAGCCCCATGGGGGAGGCGTCCGTGTTCATCGGTTGTTCCCTGCGTATGATTTTAGGCGGTGGAGGCTGTCAGGCGCTCAGCAGCAGCGGGTTGACTCAGGCTGACCTTGATCAAGCTCGTGACGCTCGTGCCCATAGACCGCCGTGCGACCGTGGGTCAGGAACGTCTCCCAGGCCACGCCCTGCGGGTCGGTGATCCATCGTTTGGTGGATCGGGCATAGCAACAGGTTGTGGTTCCCTCATCGAGAATGGCGCCGTTGGCCGAGTCCAGTCGCTGGTAAACCTCCTCCAGCTCGTTCTCATCTTCAACCTGAATGCCGAGGTGGCTGACCCCTTGGCTACTGGCGCGCGTGCTGACCGCAAAATTGATCCGAGGATCGTCCAGCATCCAGCTGGCGTAGTCCTTTTCGATGACCTCTGGGTCCGCCGCAAAAAGGGTTGTGTAAAACCCGATCGACGTCTGGAGGTCTTCTACGTCCAGGTGTACGTGGAGTCGTTTCATCAGTGATTCCTCTTCTGTTGTGCGGGCTCAGCGCCTTGAACTGGACAGCAGGCGGTCAGGACGCTGTCGATGGCCGGCGAACACACCTCCGGTTGTCCCTGACAGCAGTCCTCAAGCAAAAACGCCAGCAGCTCCCGCGTGCCGGCGAAGTCCACCCGATAGATGATGCTTCGGCTTTGGCGCCGGGACGTCACCAGGCCGCTCCTCGCCAGGCAGGCCAAATGACTGGACAGCGTGTTGTGAGGCACGCCCAGCTCTCGCGCGATGTCACCAGCGGCCATTCCCGTTTCGCCGGCTCTGACGAGCAGGCGAAAGGTCGCGAGTCGACTTTCTTGTGCCAGCGCGCCCAGCGCGTTGATGGCGTTTAATAAATCCATATGTCGACGATAATCGACATATGGAAATAAAGCAAGGCTCTTTGCTAATTCGATAGAAAAACGCGACGCGGAACGCGCCACTTAGAGGGTCTCAGCCTTCGATTTGTGCCTTCACCCAAGGCACCACGCTGTCGAGCGCCGTGGCGAGATTGCCGGGCTCGCTGCCACCGGCTTGAGCCATGTCCGGTCGACCACCCCCTTTACCACCCACCTGTGCAGCCACGTGATTCACGAGATCACCCGCCTTGACCCGGTCGGTGGTATCAGCGGTTACGCCGGCCGCAAGCTGCACCTTCGCGTCGTCAGCCACGGCGAGCACAATTGCCGCGGTCTGAAGCTTGTCTTTCAGCTTGTCGACCATTTGCCGTAACTCCTGCGGCTTAACCCCCTCCAGCCGGGCTGCCACAACCTTGATGCCACCGACATCAACGGCCTGCTCAGACAGATCACCGCCCGCTTTGCTCGCCAGACTCGCACGAGCGGCAGCCAGCGCTTTTTCCAGCTCGCGCGACTTCTCCATAATCTGCCGCACCTTCGCCGGCACGTCCGCCGCGGAGCCTTTAACCAATGATGCCGCCTCACTGAGCGCGGCCTCCTGGCTCGCAACATAGTCGAGCGCGCCGTCGCCGGTCACCGCCTCGATACGCCGAACACCCGCCGCGATCCCCGATTCGCTCACGATCTTGAGCAGACCGATATCCCCCACCCGCTGGACGTGCGTACCGCCGCAAAGCTCGATGGAGAAATCGCCAAAGCGAAGCACGCGAACCTCGTCGCCATATTTCTCGCCGAACAGCGCCATGGCGCCGGTTTCGAGCGCCTGGTCAAAGCTCATCAGGTTGACGTCCGCGGCAGCGTTAGCCCGAATCTCCCGATTCACCATGCGTTCAAGCTGCAGGATCTCGTCGGGCGTCACCGGTTCAAAATGCGAGAAATCAAAGCGGAGCCTGTCTGGCGCCACCAACGATCCCTTCTGCTCCACGTGCTCCCCCAGCACCTGTCGCAACGCCGCGTGCAGCAGGTGCGTTCCGCTGTGGTTCAGGACAATGGCTTCGCGGCGTGCCACGTCGATACTGGCGTTAACCACTTGCCCCACGGACAGCTCACCCGATTTCAGCCTGCCGATATGCGCGTGGTGCACACCGGCCAGTTTCTGGGTGTCGTCAACGGTAAAAACCAGTCCGTCACCGGTCAGAGCGCCCTGATCACCGACCTGTCCACCCGATTCGGCATAAAACGGCGTCTGGGTCAAAAAGACCGTCGCTTCCACGTCACCGGCGACGCGTGCCACCGACCGACCGTCCACCATCAAGCCGGTCACCTGCGCGGAAACCCCTTCCAGGTGCTGGTAGCCCAAAAACTCTGGCGCCGGTAGGTTGGCCAGCAGCTCGCCGTCCACGGCGCCGCCGGTCTTAAACTGGCTGGCGGCCTGGGATTGTTTGCGCTGCACGTCCATAGCGGCATCGAAGCCCGGCTGATCCACCGTCAGGCCTCGCTCGCGGGCCACATCGGCAGTCAGGTCCACAGGAAAACCGTAGGTGTCGTAGAGTTTGAAGGCGGTGTCTCCTGGAATCTGCTCGCCCGAGAGCCCAGCAATGGCGTCGTCCAGCAGCTTCATGCCGTTTTCGAGCGTTTCGGAGAAGCGCTCTTCTTCGGTTGTCAGCACACGCTGAACGAAGGCCACCTTGGCGCGGAGTTCCGGGTACGCTTCGCCCATCTGCGCGTCGAGCGCTGGCACCAGCGCGGCAAAGAAGGGCCCTTTCTGACCCAGCTTATAGCCGTGCCGAATCGCGCGCCGGATGATGCGGCGCAGCACATAGCCGCGACCCTCGTTAGCCGGCAGTACGCCGTCGACAATGAGAAACGCGCAGGCGCGAATGTGGTCGGCGATGACCTTCAGCGAGTTGTCGTCCCGATCATCGGTGTCGGTGAGCTCCGCCGCAGCGGTGATCAGGACCTGAAAGGTGTCCGTTTCGTAGTTGGAGTGTTTGCCCTGCAGAATCGCCGCCAGGCGCTCCAGCCCCATGCCCGTGTCCACACAGGGTTTGGGCAGCGGCCGCATCTCGCCGCTGGCGTCGCGGTCGAACTGCATGAATACCAGATTCCAGATCTCGATAAAGCGATCGCCGTCTTCATCCGCTGACCCCGGCGGGCCGCCGGCCACATGATCTCCGTGGTCATAAAAAATCTCTGAGCACGGACCGCACGGCCCGGTGTCGCCCATGGCCCAGAAGTTGTCGCTCTCAAAAGGCTTGCCCCCGGGCTTATCGCCGATGCGTAGGACCTTATCCGGCGATATGCCCATCTTGCCGGTCCATAGATCAAACGCCTCGTCATCGCTTTCATACACGGTGACCAGCAGCTTTTCTTCCGGAAGCTTGAGCACCTCCGTCAGGAACTGCCAAGCGTAGGCGATCGCTTCCTCTTTGAAATAGTCGCCGAAGCTGAAATTGCCCAGCATTTCAAAGAACGTGTGATGCCGCGCGGTGTAGCCCACCTCGTCCAAATCGTTGTGCTTGCCTCCGGCCCGCACGCAGCGCTGCGACGAGACCGCCCGCTGGTACGGTCGCTGCTCCGCGCCCAGAAACACGTCTTTGAATTGCACCATGCCGGCGTTGGTGAACAGCAAGGTAGGGTCGTTGGCGGGCACCAGCGGGCTGCTGGCCACCACCTGATGTTCGTGCTCGGCAAAAAATTGAATAAAGCTGGCCCGAAGGTCGGAGCTACTGGTCATGGAACAATGATCGGCTTATCGGATAACAGTGCGGATGATATCGTGGCTGAAGCCCCGCTGCGCAAGGTATTTTTGCTGCCGGGCCCGCTCTTTGGCGCTCTCCGGCGACACGGACTTAAACCGTTTGTGCCACGCCGTCTGCGCCGCTTCCTGCCAGCTTTCCGCCTCCAGCGCCAGGCTCACCAGCGCTGACGGGACGCCCCGCTGCCGAAGCTCCATCCGCACCCTTTGAGGTCCATAACCCTGCCGCGCCCGCCGTCGACAGAACGCCTCGCTGAAACGCTCGTTGCTGATCAGATCGTTGCGGAGCAGCCATTCCATGGTGTGCTGCGCCACGTCGCTGGGAAATGCCCCCTGCTGCTCAAGCTTTTGGCGCATCTCGCCGGTGGCATACTCCCGGCGAGATAACCAACCGACCGCCCGATGCCTGGCCTGACGAAACGCTTCGTCAAACTCGGCTTCCGGATTGGTCTCAGAACGCTGCTGCGGTACCTCGTCCGACAGCTTCAGGCCTCTTCGGGCGTGGGCTCAGCGTCCTGATCCATCTCAACGTCGCTGCCCAGCAGCTCAGCGCGGATCCTGCCCTCAATCTCAGCCATCAGATCCGGATTGTCCTTGAGGAAGTTCCGCACGTTGTCTTTACCCTGGCCAATGCGGTCGCCGTTGTAGGAATACCATGCGCCGGCCTTGTCCACGATGTTGTGCTCGACGCCCAGGTCGATCACCTCACCCTCGCGCGACACGCCCTCTCCGTAGAGAATCTCAAATTCGGCTTTGCGGAACGGCGGGGCGGTTTTGTTTTTCACCACCTTGACCCGCGTGTCGTTGCCGATCACCTCATCGCCCCGCTTCACCGCGCCAATGCGGCGGATGTCCAGGCGAACGGAGGAATAGAATTTCAGCGCGTTGCCGCCGGTTGTGGTCTCCGGGCTCCCGAACATCACGCCGATCTTCATGCGGATCTGGTTGATAAACATCACCAGCGTGTTTGACCGCTTGATGTTCGCGGTGAGCTTCCGCAGCGCCTGAGACATCAGGCGGGCCTGCAGGCCGACGTGCGAGTCGCCCATCTCACCCTCGATCTCCGCCTTCGGCGTCAGGGCTGCCACCGAGTCGACGACGATGATGTCGATAGCGCTGGACCGCACCAGCATGTCGGCAATTTCGAGCGCCTGCTCGCCGGTGTCGGGCTGAGACACCAGCAGATCGTCGATATTGACACCGAGCTTCTCTGCATAGCTGGGATCGAGCGCGTGCTCCGCGTCGATAAATGCCGCGGTGCCGCCAGCCTTCTGGCATTCGGCGATCGCCTGCAAAGTCAGCGTTGTCTTACCGCTGGATTCCGGACCGTAGATCTCGACGACGCGGCCTTTCGGGTACCCACCAATACCCAGAGCCACATCGAGCTTCAATGATCCGCTGGAGATGACGTCGATGTCAGCCGCGGTCTCGTCGCCCATGCGCATGACTGCGCCTTTGCCGAACTGCTTTTCAATCTGGCCTAGAGCTGCTGCCAGAGCGCGCTTTTTGTTGTCTTCCATTGATACCTCGAAACTGTGGTGGGGGGTTGGCGGGAAAGCGTGTCATTATCCCACAGCCCTTCAGTTTTGGGTATCAGTCAACCTCCGGTAAAAACGTCAGTTTTCGCTCAGATGCCGGGTCAGCGCCTGCTGTAAGTGATTGAATGCAAAGGCGACCGACTGGCGCCTGACCTGTTCTCGGTCGCCGTCGAAGCGACACCTTTCCGCCCAGCAGCGGCCAGCCAGGAAAAAACCAAACCAGACCAGCCCCACCGGCTTTTCTTCGCTGCCGCCACCGGGGCCGGCCACGCCGCTGACGGCGATGGCGGCATCGCAGGCGCCAAGGGCCGCCGCCCCCTGCGCCATGGCCCGCACAACCGGCTCGCTCACGGCACCATGCGCGGCTAGCACCGCTTCCTCCACACCCAGCAAGCGCGTCTTGAGCGCATTGCTGTAGGAGACCACCCCGCCCTCAAACCAGTCGGAGCTGCCCGCCAGGTCGGTGGCGGCCTTGGCCATCCAGCCCCCGGTGCAGGATTCGGCGGTCATCAGCCGGATGCGCGCCTCTTGCAGCGAGCCGGAGAGCCTGCGGGCATATTCGGAAAGCGACGGTTCCTGCATGATCGGGTGCCTCCTGGGGGCCGCTTACTGTACACTTTCGCCTCCCCGATCCGAAGACTGACAGGCCCCGCCCGACGTCCACTATGCCCTCCACAGCGACCCAAAAACCGGCCGCGAACACCGCCGGTCACACGCCGCTGATGAAGCAGTATCTGGCGATCAAGGCCGAGTTTCCCGACATTCTGCTGCTCTTTCGTATGGGGGACTTCTACGAGGTGTTCTTCGAGGACGCTCGGCGCGCCGCCAGCTTGCTCGATATCACGCTGACCAAACGTGGCGTATCGCCGGACGGCCAGCCCATTCCGATGGCAGGCGTGCCGTATCACGCGGTGGACAACTACCTCGCCCGGCTGATCCGTCTGGGTGAGTCCGCTGCCATCTGCGAACAGGTTGGCGACCCGAATACCGCGAAAGGGCCCGTCGAGCGCAAGGTTGTCCGGGTCGTCACGCCGGGGACCGTCACCGACGAAGCGCTGCTGCCAGACCGGCAGGACAACTTTCTGCTGGCCGTTGCGGGGAGCAACCCAATCGGCCTGGCTTGGCTGGACATGGCGAGCGGACGCTTTCATTTGATGGAGGTTCCGGATCAGGAGGCGATGCTGGCAGAGCTGGAGCGCCTCGATCCGGCTGAGGTGCTCACCAGCGAAGACGCTTCCCCGCCGAAGCTGCTGACCCGGGGCCGCGGCCACAGCACCTTGCCGCCATGGCACTTCGAACGCGACGCCGCCGAGCGCGCGCTGTGTGAGCATTTTGCGACGCGCGATCTCTCGGGCTTCGGCTGCGATGCCTTGAGTGCCGCCCTCGGTGCCGCCGGCGCCCTGCTCCAATACGTCAAACAAACGCAGCGAAGCGCCCTCCCCCACCTGTCGAGCCTGCGGGTTGAACGGCGCGACAGTCTGCTGGCAATCGACGCCGCCACCCGGCGCAATCTCGAGCTGACCCAGCACCCGGAAGGACGCGATGCACATACGCTCGCGGGCGTCCTGGACAGCAGCGTCACCCCCATGGGATCCCGGATGCTGCGCCGCTGGCTCGGCCAGCCGATACGCCGGCAGCAGACGCTGAAACTCCGCTATCAGGCCATTGAGGTGCTGCTGATCAACGGTCGCTTCGAATCGCTCCGCGAGGTTCTGCGGGCGGTTGGAGACATCGAACGAATCATCACCCGGATCGGTCTCAGGAGCGCGCGGCCGCGCGATCTGGCGACCCTGCGCGACGCGCTGGGCTTGCTGCCGGAGCTTGCGCCGCAGCTGGCTGCCCTCGACAGCCCAAGAATTGCGGAACTGGCCATCGCCACCGCACCCCAGCCGGCGCTTCAGGATTTGCTGACGCGAGCACTGGTGGAAACGCCGCCCGTGCTGATCCGCGACGGCGGCGTGGTGGCGGAAGGTTTTGACGCTGAGCTCGACGAGCTGCGAAACCTGTCGCGTGACGCCAACCAGTATCTGGACGACCTGGAGCAGCGCGAGCGAGAGGCCTCCGGCATCGCCACGCTGAAGGTCGGCTACAACCGGGTTCACGGCTATTACCTGGAGGCCGGTCGGCAGTATGCCGATCAGATTCCGGCGCACTACACCCGGCGCCAGACGCTGAAGGCCGCGGAGCGCTACATCACCGAGGAGCTGAAATCGTTCGAAGACAAGGTGCTGTCGAGCCGCGAGCGGGCGCTTGCGCGGGAGAAAGCCCTTTACGAAAACCTGCTGGACCAGCTCAACGAAGCGCTTCACGCGCTGGCGGGATGTGCCGAAGCCGTCGCAGAGCTCGACGTGCTGTGCAGCTTTGCTGAGCGGGCTGAAACCCTCAACTACACCGCGCCGACGTTGGTCGACGAACCCGGCCTGCATATTGTCGATGGCCGACACCCGGTGGTGGAGGTGGTCTCGGACAAGCCGTTCCAGCCCAACAATTCGATTCTTGAGCCCGGCCGCCACATGCAGATTGTGACCGGACCCAATATGGGCGGTAAATCGACCTATATGCGGCAAACGGCCCTGATTGTGCTGCTCGCCCACGTCGGCAGCTTTGTTCCCGCGGCCCGGGCAGAGCTCGGGCCTGTGGATCGCATCTTCACCCGCATCGGCGCGGGTGACGACCTCACGCGCGGCCATTCAACGTTTATGGTGGAGATGACCGAAACCGCCAACATCCTGCATCACGCCACCGATCGCAGCCTGGTGCTGATGGATGAGATTGGCCGGGGCACCAGCACCTACGACGGACTGGCGCTTGCCCGAGCTGTTGCCGAGTCTCTCGCCCAGACCCGTGCGTTGACCCTCTTTGCCACGCATTACTTCGAGCTCACCAGCCTGCCCGAGCTGCTTGAGGGCGTGGTCAACGTCCACCTCGACGCCGCTGAACATGGCGACAGCATCGTGTTCCTGCACACCGTCAAGCAGGGGCCAGCCAACCGCAGCTACGGGCTGCAGGTTGCGGCGCTCGCCGGTATCAACGCCGCGGTGGTGGCCCGTGCCCGGACCCTGCTGTCGGAGCTGGAAGCGGGCGCCATTGACGCGGCCCAAGGCCGTTCTCAGCAGCTGTCGCTTTTTGCCTCGACGCCCACGCAGGCCGCAGAACCGCCAGCGCCGGATAAGCGTGCTGTCGATCCGCTGCGAGAAACGCTCCAGGAAACCGATCCCGATCAGCTCACCCCGCGGCAGGCCCTGGAGCTGCTCTACCAGCTTGTGGACCAGGCCAAAGACTGACGAGACACGTCGCAACCCCTTGCGGTGCGATACACTAGCGGGCTTACGCGAACACCGCCGTCCGGGGCGCCACCCACAACACTCGAGGCAAGCAATGAGCGAAGACATTCTGGTATTTGCAGACCCGGAAGAGGTCAAGAAAGAACTGGCGATGACGCCCCCGGAGTCAGTGCAGGCGGAAACCGGGGCCGACCCCGAACTCGAAAAACAGGCCGACGCTCTGGTCGAAAAGATTCTGGCCATGGATCCCGCCAGCGATGCGGCCACCAACGCCAAAAACGCCATCGAGAACATGGGCATGGATCTCCAGGAGAAAGCATCCAACCGTAGCGCCATGCTGCAGGAGCCCATTCGCAAACTGACGGCGCGGGCCGACGACGGCGGTGAGGTGGCCAATGCGCTGGTCGATCTGAAGCTGCAGGTCGAGGAACTCGATCCGGGCAAAGTCGACCTGGAGCCCGGCTGGTTTGCGCGGCTGCTGGGCATGATTCCAGGCGTTGGAACGCCAATCAAACGCTATTTCACCAAGTTCGAGTCTTCGCAGACCGTCATCGACGCCATCATCCGGTCGATGGAGGACGGTAAGGAACAGCTGGTCAAAGACAACACCACGCTGGCAGAAGACCAGAAGTTCATGCGGGACGTTACCCGCAAGCTCGAAAAGGCCATCAAGGTGGCTCAGCTGCTGGACGCCAAGCTGACGCACCGCGTGGAACGCGAGCTGACGGGTTCACCCGACCGGGCGCGGTTCATCCAGGAGGAGCTGCAGTTCCCGCTGCGTCAACGGATCATGGACCTGCAGCAGCAGCTCGCCGTCAACCAGCAGGGCATCGTCACCCTGGAAGTGGTGATGCGCAATAACAAGGAGCTGGTGCGCGGCGTTAACCGGGCGCGACACGTCACCGTCAACGCGCTGCAGGTGGCGGTCACGCTCGCGGTGGCGCTGGCCAATCAGAAGATTGTGTTGGACAAGGTGCAGGCGGTGAACGAGACCACCTCCGATCTGATTGCGGGCACGGCCGAGCGGCTGCGCCAGCAGGGCACCGAAATCCACAAGCAGGCGTCGTCATCCCAGATTGACATGGATGCGCTCAAGAAAGCCTTTACCGACATCCACGCTGCGCTGGATGATATTTCGGCCTATCGCCAGGAAGCGCTGCCCAAGATGGCGGCCACCATCAAAGAAATGGACGTCATGACGGCCGCCGGCGAGAAAAAGATTCAGGAGATGGAGCGAGCCGAAATCGCCGCCGAGGACGTCTTCGAGATCATCCCGGACGACGAGAACTTCTAGGCGTCGCGCTGCCAGGATCGCGGCATACCCGCAACGCATTAGCGGGCCTCGGGGTCTCCTAGTAGTCGAGCTCAGTAGCTACCGGGAGGACCTTGCCATGTCAAAGACCGTCGCTGTCGCCAGTCTTTCATTTTTTTGTCGCGTCGTCGCTGCCGCCTGCCTAGCAACCGCGTGCCTTGCGGCGCCGATAACGGTTGCGGCTCAGTCACAGGTTCAGAGCACAATCAGCGCGGTGACGGTCTATCCGCGGGGCTCGGAGATCACCCGGCGCGCCAGCGTCAGATTGGAGGCCGGCAGTCAGACCATCGTATTAGTCGGGCTCTCGCCCCTGATTGATGAGCGGCAGCTCAACATGTCGGTCAGCACAAGTGGGGTTGAGCTGGGTGATATCCGGCTCAGCAGCGTGGAACAGGTCGATACCGCAAACGTTGACGCCAATCGACTTGAGGCAAAGCTGACAGCGATTCGAGACGACATCGCCGCACTGAACGACGCGATCGCCACCGCACGGCTGCAGCTCCAGCTGCTGGAAAGTGTCGCCAAGGGCCCCTCCGATGTGGGAGCCGGGACGCGCTCAGGCAACGCAACAGATCTCGCGGCAACCGTCGATTATCTCGGCGAAGGCGCCAGCCGTGCCTATCAGGCTATCCGCGATCACCAGCGAGAACAGCGGGAGCTCAAAGCTCGCGAAAATCAGCTGGAACGCGACCTGGCCAAAGCGCAGGAACAGGAGCGCCGGTACGCTCAGCTGGAGGTTGGCCTGTACTCCCCAACACTGGTAGAAACCACGCTGGAGCTACAGTATTTTTTCGAACGAGCTGGCTGGCAACCGACCTATGAAGCCAGGCTGGACAGCAGCCAGCCTGA
Organism: Pseudomonadota bacterium; assembly: GCA_039033415.1. Taxonomy (NCBI): domain Bacteria; kingdom Pseudomonadati; phylum Pseudomonadota; species Pseudomonadota bacterium. Next base: position 175,983 of record JBCCCR010000007.1, read on the forward strand.
GCTCGCGCTGATTCAGAAAGCCCGCGTTTACCAGGCCAGCAACGAGCCCTGGGATTCAGTGGCGCTAACGCTCGCTACGAGCCGTCCGGGCGGCGAGCTTCAGGCGCCGAATGTCGGCAGTGAGACACTTGAGCTACAAGATCCAATGGCCGCGGTACGTGCGCCGTCGGCCGTATTGGAGGAAGTAACCGTAACGGGGGGCCGGAGAACGAGCCCAAGGAATCTCAGACAAAAACCAGACCTGGATCGCGCCCCTGTTGATATGGACGCCGGCAACTTTGCTACCAGCTACCGGCTTTCCGGCCGCGTGAGCATCGGCAACCGCCGCGACGACAGTAGCGTTTTCGAGCTGACGCGGTTTGAGGTGGAGCCGAAACTGATCACCACCGTTGTACCGCGTTCGTCCCTGACCGCTTTTTTGACGGCGCGTTTTGTCTATACCGGCCCTGCCAGACTGGCCGGCGGCGACCTGCGTATCTTCGTCGATGGGCGCTACAGTGGGGTGACTCGTATCAGTGCACTGAATCGAAACGCGGATGTCGTTCTACCCATGGGCGTGGACCCCAGCATCGAACTGAAGGTCAACGACCAGTTCGGTGCGAGCAGGGACCAAGGTTTGCTCGGCAAACGTCGACAGGAGAGCACCGATTACCTGTTCACATTGGTCAACCGACGCGACGGTGAGTCACAGGTTGAGGTACTTGACCGAATTCCAGTGGCGGTGGATCGCAGCGTCAAGGTGAGCGTCCCGGACACCGCAACCGAGCCCGCCGCGACGGACATCGATGATCTTGGCGGTGTTTTGGCTTGGCGCAAAACGCTGGGCAGAAACGAAACGTGGACCATCCGACACCAGTACAGCATCACCTACCCCGCCGACCAGGAGCTGGTGCGGCGAGTCATTCGGAACTAGCGGGCGCTGCTTAAGGGTTTTCGAAAGAATCCTCGAAGATAAGCACGCCGCCGCTGCCCGCCGTTGCGGGCTGCAGGCACCAGGTATCAAGTGTGCCTGTGTCAAGCGCGGCGTTATCGCTGACCGTCAGCACCCAGTTGCCGGCAGCCGACTCTCCGTTAAAGGTAGTGAGTGGCTCCTGCGGCGAGACGCTACCGGCAATCGCCGGCGACGCATCACAAACATCCTCGACGGGTCGCGTGGCGCTGTCGCTGAACACGGCGTCGATATTGTCGTTGGCGCAGCCGACGAGCGACGGCGGGATCCCGGGGCGGTCCATGAGCGTGATGCTGGTGCCCGTGCTTTCGTTGCGCAGACTGATGATCAGGTCACCGACGAAGCTGTGGCTGATCTCAACCGTGGTCTGAAGCTCTATCAGCGACCCGCCCGTGGGAATGTTAAGCGTGCTGCTGGCGCCGCCGGGCGAATTGTCGGGAATCGTCAGGTTTGGGCTAACGCATACCAGCCCGCCCTGATTAACGTTGATCTGCACCGTCGCACTGCTGCAGCGCTGCGGGCTGCCGTCATCACACACGCTGTAGACAAAGCTGTCGTTCGAGGACAGCGACCCATCGTGGGTATAGCTGAAACTGCCGTTGCCGTTGAGGGTGACCGAACCTGAGCTGGGGCCGCTGAGCGGCGTCGGCTGGAGGGTCAGATTTCCACCCTCGGGATCTGAGTCGTTGGCGAGCAGGGATGTCTGGCCTCCGTTTAGTGTCGTCGTCGTCGCTCCCGCATCAACGGTGGTAGCGTCGTTTACGGCGATCGGCGCCTGGTTGGCGCTGCCGGAGAGCTGCAGCAGAAACGTGCCCCGACCGAGCGTAAACGCCGCCAAGCGATTGGCGTTGAGATCGTAGTCGAGATCAAAGACCGGCGAGTTCGGCAGCTCGGTGCCAGACTGCGCCCAGTCGCTGAAGCCGCCGCCGCTGGTGGATAGGTAGACGCCGCGGTCGGTGCCGACCGCCAGGACGTCGCCGCCCGGCGTTTCCATGAATTCTAGCGACCGCAGCGATCCAGGCGAAAACAGGGTTAGCAGGTTCCCGGTGATGTTGTTGAACGTGCCGTTGTCCCCGTCGTCGGTGCTGCGCAGAACGCGGCCCAGTTCCAGCACAAACACCTGGCTGGCGTCGGAGGGGTCGATCACCACCGCCTGCAGCTGATTCCCGTCGCTGCTCGAATAAACCGACGCCAGGCTGTCGCCGGAATTTTCTCGTCGATAGAGCTGGTTGTCGCTGGCGGCAACAAACAAGAGGTCAGCATTACCGCTAGCCCCGTAGGCCAGGGAGCGCCTACCACCCTGGGATGCCTGGATACCGGTCGGGAGAAGTTCCGTGACCGTATCTCCCTGATCCAGTGACTCGTAAACGGAGTTTGATCCGCCGATTACCAGCCGCCCGCCAACCACCCGATTGACCGCCAGCGGCGTTACAAACTGGCCCTCAAGCTGCGCACCACCCGCGAGTGGAGTCAGCGCCAGCTGCGTCTGGCCGAGAAAATTACCGCTCGCATCATAGGTGAGTCGACGCGCACCGCCGAAGTTCTGGGAGCTCGCGTAGCGCACGCTGTTCCCGGAGTTTGCTAGATAATCAATCTCTATATCGCCGCCGTCGCCGCCGCCAAACGACCGCCAAATCACAGAATTCAGGGCCTGTTGACGGGTTGACCCATTGTCCTGATTTCCGCTCACAGAGATGGCGGACAGCCGGTCAAAGTTGCCGCTGTGCTGTTCGGTCACCTGCATATTGCCATTGACGTCTACCCAGACACCGGTGCTGCTGCGCGGCGCTATGCGCCGGTAGATACCACCATCGTCCACCTCCAGCAGGTTGCCATTGGCGTCGAAAGCCATGTCGCGAGAGTCCGGATGGGGTGCCGTGCCGTTGGCGTTGTTGCAGCTGGTCGCCGCCACCCCGTCAGGGTCTGAAAAATCGTGCGTGATCGGTGTCCACACGTTGGCCGGCGATTGGCTCGCATCACCGCGAAACAGCCGGCCGGCGAACGAGCAGGCACCGACGGAGTTGGGGTTAGAGAAGTTGCCGGTCTCGTCGTTGCCGAAGGGTTGGCGATCGCCGCCAACATAAACCAGGTTATCATTGGTCGGATCGGCAGCCAGCGACGCATGCAGTCCACCCTGCCGGCCGGGATTCACGCCAAAGGTTCCGGCGCCCTCCACCGTCTCGGGTATGCCAAGGTCTTGCCAGGTGCCGGACCCCGCGGGCAGCCGAAACACGCCGGCCAGTTCGCCTGACGCCACCACCGACAAAAACACGGTGCCGGTTGGGGCCACGGCCAGCTCGAAGTGTGAACCCCCGCTGTCGATCACATTGGTGATAATGGGTGCGGTAATGTCGGTCCAGGTGGCGCCGGTATCGGTACTGCGAAAGACCCCGTTTCCGGTGCCACAGCCGCCGTTGAAGTCGATGATGGTGGCGTAGAACACCGCGTTATTCGTTGGGTCTTCTGCCAGCGCGGCCACCCGACTGCCAAACAGCTCGTTGGTGACGAGATTCCAGGTTGCCCCGGTGTCGATAGAGCGGAACAGGCCGATACCGCCCCCCGGTCCACAGCTGAAGGCATCGTCAGCGTCGCTAGCGGCCAGCAGCACGTTGCCGCGAGCCGCCACCTTGGCGATGTTGCGCCCCTGCATCACGTTGCCCAGCGGCGTCCAGGTGGTACCGCCGTTGGTGGTGCGGATCACGCCCGATCGCGAGCCGCCCCGGCCGCCGAAGGCGCTGAACCGGCCATAGCCGGCGATCAAAGTCTGTCTGGTGGCGTCGGTTGGGTCGAAAGCGATATCACCCACGGAACCCGTAAGCTGGCCGTCCGTCTGCTGCGTCCACTGGGGTACCAATGCGGTTGCGTTTCCCGTCCGCCACACGCCGCCATTGACGCTGCCGACATAGATGATGTCCGGATTGGTGGGGTGCGGAGCCACCGCGTGAATCGCCCCACTCGCCGGACTGTTGGTGCCGACGTTATCCACGTTGTTGCCGCCGGTGGGCGCCTCGATCGGCGCTGGACCCAGCGGGATCCAAATCCCGACGCTCCCCTTTTGTTCACCGCTTCTTTCGTTACCGAACGCCGCGGCCGAAACCAAGGCTACCGTGAGTATCACTGCAGGGGGTTTTTTCATCGCTGGCTTCAGCCCGTAACGGTCACTCACAGTCTATACTAGGCAGGTCCGAAGCGGCAGGTGACGCAAAAATGCTGAGCAAAAAGGTTCTGACTCTGGCGGCAGCAAGCCTATTTTCCACGGGAGGCGCGGTGGCCAACGACGCGTTGACGCTCGGCGACGGCCTGCTTGTGGACGCGGCTAATGGCCAGGTCGTATTGATGCGCGAAGGTGGAGGTCTCGAGCAGGTCAATATCGCCTCGGGCAAAGCAAGCTGGGTGAGCGATGCCGCCGATCGGCCCGTGATGCTGCTCGGTGGAGAGCTGACCGCCCAGGTCGACACCTCCATCCCCGGCCGCATGGACCTCAGGCTGTTGGACGCCAACTCCGGCACTGAGAAAAGCGCGTTTGCGGTCGAACTGCCGGCTGACGTCCGACCGTCAATCGACGACGGTCTTGGCCAGACCTTCACGATGCGGCCGTCCAGCGGCAGCAAAGCCGGGCTCGTATGGCGCTACGAAAAGCGCCTGGTCCAGGGCGCCTTTATGGCCGACGCACCTAAACCCACCCGGCACACGGGCCTGCTGAGCCCCGAGTCAGGAAGCTGGAAAAATCGGCCGATTAGTGACGCGGAAAGCCGCAAGGCTCAGGAGGCCCTGGCGGCGACCCAGCCAAACCGACCCATTGCGGGCGTGGAGGGCCGGCAGTTTTCTGCCGTCAACGGTTCGCACGTGCTGGTCAGTCTGCATCAGCCCGAACAGCAGCTGCCGTATCGTTGGCAGGTATTTGACGCCGCGGGAAATCCGCTCGGCGAAACCCGCAGCCGTATGTCTTTTTCGCCGTTTGTCGTGCTCGACGGAACCCTTCTGTACGTGTCGCAGCCGTACAGCGAGCGGCAAGGCGACGGTGTTATGCGTGGCGAAGGGCTGACCCTGCGGGCGATGGACCTGACTACCGGCAAGCAGCGGTGGCAAAAGACAATCCGCGACACGCGCTACACCGGTCCCTATCCCACCTGATTGCGCGGCAACGCCAAATGGTGACAACCGACCACAATCAAGTACAATGCGCGGCCTTGATCGGAGCGTAGCGCAGCCTGGTAGCGCACCACAATGGGGTTGTGGGGGTCGGGAGTTCGAATCTCCCCGCTCCGACCAAGTTTTAAAAGGGGCAGGTAACTCTTTCTTTCTTAAGAGTTACCTGCCCCTTTTTCTTTTGACGCAGAGAATAGGGGGGCTTATGTGCTCGCGCGCGCAATGCCTGATGCTGTTGGCCGCGGCAACGCTGCTCGGCTGTACCTCCCAGGAGCCGGAAACCGCTTACGACACAATCATCGTCAACGGCCAAATCTATGACGGAACCGGCGCCGCCCCGATTCAAGCGGATCTCGCGTTCACCGACGACCGCATCGTGGCGATCGGTGACCTGGACGAAACCCAGGCCAAAACCGTCATCGACGCAGCGGGCAAAGCCGTCGCCCCCGGCTTTATCAACATGCTCAGCTGGGCCACCGAGAGCCTGATCGAAGATGGCCGCGCGCTCTCTGATATCCGCCAAGGCGTCACGCTCGAGATTTTGGGCGAAGGATGGTCGATGGGTCCGCTCAACCCACAAATGAAAGCCGACGCGCTCGCGCAACAGTGGGACATTAAATACGCAATCGATTGGACAACGCTGGGAGAATACCTGGAGTTCCTTGAACAGCGGGGGGTGTCGCCAAACGTCGCCTCGTTTGTGGGTGCCACAACGGTTCGGGTTCACGAACTGGGCGAAGAAGATCGGGCCCCGACGGATGCTGAGCTTAAGCGAATGCAGCAACTGGTTCGAGACGCCATGCGCGAGGGCGCTATGGGCGTTAGCACGGCATTGATCTACGCGCCCGCGTTTTACGCCCAGACGCCCGAACTGATTGCGCTGACGGCTGCCGCCGCCCAATTTGGGGGGGGTTATGTCACCCACCTCCGCTCAGAAGGCAACGGGCTCTTGGAGGGCATCGATGAAGTGCTGGAAATCGCTGAGGCCACCGGGTCCGCCGTCGAAATCTATCATTTGAAAGCCGCTGGTGAGTCGAACTGGCCCAAGATGGCAACCGTCATCGAAACGATCGAGACGGCACGCGCGGCCGGCGTCAACATTCGGGCCAACATGTATACCTACACCGCAGGTGCAACGGGCCTGGACGCCGCGATGCCGCCATGGGTGCAGGAGGGAGGGCACGACGCCTGGGTTGAACGCCTCAAGGATCCTGCCATCCGCGCCCGGGTTCTGACGGAAATCGAGACGCCGACAAATGATTGGGAAAACCTCTACCTCGCGGCCGGCGACCCTTCGCGCCTGCTCTTCTCCGCTTTTAAGAACGAGGCGCTCAAGCCACTGACCGGGATGACCCTGGCGGAGGTTTCGGCGCAGCGCGGGACCAGCCCGGCCGACACGATGATCGATCTGGTCATCGAGGACAACAGCCGGGTCGGCACCGTCTATTTCCTGATGTCAGAGGAAAACGTCGCGACGCAGGTAGCGCTGCCCTGGGTCAGCTTTGGCTCGGACGCGGAAGCACCTGCGCCCGAAGGTATCTTCCTAGAATCTGGCGTACATCCAAGGGCTTACGGAAACTTTGTGAGAGTACTTGGGAAGTATGTGCGTGAGGAACGCGTGATCAGCCTGGAGGAGGCGGTCCGCAAGCTGACGTCGCTGCCAGCGGAAAACCTGCAGCTGCGCGAGCGAGGAATGCTCAAGCCCGGCTATTTTGCGGACCTGGTGGTTTTTGATCCCGAAACCGTCACCGACCACTCAACTTTCGATGAGCCCCACCAGCTATCCACGGGTGTGACCGACGTTTGGGTCAACGGTACTCAGGTACTCAAGAACAGCGAACACACCGGCGAGACGCCTGGGCGAGTGGTAAGGGGGCCCGGCTGGGACGGCTGGACGGAGTAAACTCTTGCGGGAAAGCTGGGCCCGCGTCGCGCTAGCGCTTGAGAATCTGCAGGACTTCTTCGAGCTCGCCGCGAATCTGGCGAATAATCTGGTGTGAGCGGCTGACGTCGCTTTTGGCTTGATCGCCCTCCAGCCGCTGGCGCGCGCCGGTGATCGTGAAACCCTGCTCGTACAGGAGGCTCCGGATTTGGCGAATCATGATGACGTCGTGGCGCTGGTAGTACCGCCGGTTGCCGCGACGCTTAACCGGTTTCAGGTGAGGAAATTCCTGCTCCCAGTATCGCAGCACGTGGGGCTTGACCCCACAAAGATCGCTGACCTCGCCGATGGTGAAGTAGCGCTTGGCCGGAATGGCCGGCAGTTCGTTGTTACTGCCCGGATCCAGCATAAGCTTCAACTCTCGACTTTAGTTTTTGTCCCGGCCTGAAGGTCACCACAGTCCGGGCAGAAATCGGGATTTCTTCCCCGGTCTTGGGGTTTCGCCCCGGCCGTTCGTTTTTTCTACGGAGATCGAAGTTTCCGAAGCCCGACAGCTTCACCTGCTCGCCGTCCTCCAGTGAGGTCCGGACGGTTTCGAAAAACGCGTCGACAAATTCTTTTGCCTCACGCTTGTTCAGTCCCACTTCTTCAAACAGCCTTTCGGCCAGATCCGCTTTAGTCAGCGCCATCCCTACCCTCGCAACTCCGCGCCCAATTGATCATGCAAGCGGGTAATTACCGTACTCATGACCCCATCGACCGTCTCATCGGTCAATGTCGTATCTTGATCTTGCATTACCAGCCCGAAGGACAGACTGCGCTGGCTAGCGTCGATTCCCTTACCCGTATATTCGTCAAAAACCACAAGACTTGTCAATAAGTTACCCACGGTTTCTTCAACAATTTGTTGAATCGACCGCCAGTTGACACTTTTATTCACAACCACATTGAGATCTCGACGGATCGACGGGTACCGAGACACAGGCAGCGCTTTAGGCACCCTTCCGCCCACGATCGCTGCAAGATCGACCTCAAACGCCACCACAGGGCCCCGACAGTCGGCTTTTTTCTGCCAGTTCGGGTGGAGCGTTCCAACCCAGCCAACGGGGTCGCCGTCGCGCAAAACCTCCGCCTGCTGCCCGGGATGGAGCCAGGCTCGATTCCCGACCTCATACGAAAATTCTCCCGCTAACCCGGACAGAGCAATCAGCCCCTGGAGCCAACCCTTGACGTCAAAAAAGTCGAGGGTTTGTTCAGACTCCAGCCACTGTTCCGGATCACGACGCCCGGCAGCAACCACCGCAATACGATCTCGCTCCCTGACCGACCCGTCGGCTTCGGGCAGGAAACAGCGTCCCGTTTCGAAAAGCGCTACCCGATTCTGCTGGCGTTTCTGGTTGTGCTCCAGGGCCTTGAGCAGGCCTGGAATCAGGCTGGTGCGCATGGCAGACATCTCCCGCGAAAGCGGATTGGCCAGCATCAGCGGGTGGTCGACGCCCATCGGCAGGAGTTCGTCCGGAGACCGAAAGCTGTAGGACACAACCTCGCTGACGCCCGCCTCGTTCAACACCTGAGCAATTCGGGCCAAAGGAACCTGCGCTTCGGGGATGGATACCGGCGGCAGGTCACCGCCCGGTATCGCCTCGTTCAAACGGTCATAGCCGTAGACGCGAGCCACCTCTTCGATCAGGTCGACTTCCAGCTCGATGTCAAAACGCCGTCCGGGAGGCGTTACCTCCCAGCCGCCTTCGACCGTTTTCACGGCCATACCGAGATCGGAAAACGTTCGGCTGACCTGTGCGTCATCCACGGTCAAACCGACAAGCCGGTCGAGCCGTCTTCGGCGCAGCGTGACCGGAGGACGCGTCGGTATTTCGGCCTCGCGAACCGCTTCGACGACCGGACCGCAGGCACCGCCCGCAATCTCCAGCAGCAGAGCGGTCGCGCGCTCTATCGCCTGATGCTGTCCCGTCGGGTCGACACCGCGTTCGAAGCGGTGAGCTGCGTCGGAGTGCACCCCCAGATCGCGGGCTCGGCCGATGATGCTGGCCGGATCGAACCAGGCGGCTTCAAAGAACACGTCGGTGGTATCCGGCGTCACGGCCGACGCCATGCCGCCCATCAGCCCAGCCAGCGCCACCGGCTCATCACCATCGGTGATCACCAGCAGCTTTTCGGTGAGGTCGACGTCCGTACCGTCGAGGAGCTTGAGCGCCTCGCCCTGCCTCGCCCGGCGAACCGACACTGGCCCTGAGATCGCGCTGGCGTCAAAAGCGTGCATCGGCTGACCGAGCTCAAGCATCACATAGTTGGTAACGTCGACCACGGGATGGATCGATCGCAGTCCACAGCGACGCAGCTTCTCGACCATCCAGAGGGGCGTTTCGGCCCGGTTGTCGATCCCGCATACCATCCGCCCGAGGTATCGAGGGCATTCATCCGGATGAGTCAGCTCGATCCCTCGTTGCTCATCGAGCGTGGGGGCCACCGGCGCAGCCGTTTTCGGCGTGAACTTGCCACCCGCCAGAGCCGCTACGTCCTGGGCAATTCCGGCGATCGACAGACAGTCCCCCCGGTTTGGCGTCAGATCGATTTCGATGCAGGTGTCGTCCAGCTGCAGCAGCTCAGCCAGCGGCTGACCAGGCGTTGCGTCCGCCGGCAGCTCCATCAGGCCAGCCGCGTCGTCAGCCAGCGCAAGTTCGCTGGCCGAACACAACATCCCCTGGGAGGCGACGCCGCGCAGCTTGGCGGGTTTGATCTTCATGCCAGAAGGCAGCACCGCACCGACAGTGGCCAGTGGCGCAACCAGCCCCGGCCGGGCGTTGGCCGCGCCACAAACAATCGTGACCGGCTGTTCGTCGCCGCAGTCCACCGCACATACCTGCAGCTTATCTGCGTCCGGATGCGGTTGGGTGCCCGTGATCCGAGCCACTACAACGCCATCCAGGGTGGCGCCGGCCGGGCTGACCTCGTCCACCTCCAGACCACCCATGGTGAGCCGCTCAGCCAAAGCGGTGGGGTCGAGGTCTACCTCAACCCACTCTCTCAGCCAGTTCACGCTAAATTTCATGTGTCAGTCCCGCCCTGACTCAGACAAACTGATTCAGCAGCTTCAGATCGTTGTCGAACAGCTCGCGCAGATCGCGGATTCCGTACCGCAGCATCGCAAACCGCTCCACCCCCATCCCAAAGGCGTACCCGGTATAGCGGTCGGGGTCGATTCCACCGGCCTTGAGCACGTTGGGGTGAACCATCCCGCAGCCGAGCACCTCCAGCCAGCGCGGCTCGCTACCGTCCCCCTGATCCCAGAGCACGTCCAGCTCAGCCGACGGCTCGGTAAAGGGGAAGTAAGACGGCCGAAACCGGATCGGCAGATCGCGCTCAAAGAACGCATTGGCGAAGCTGTGGAGATCACCTTTCAGGTTCGCCATCGAGACGTTTTCGCCCACCAGCAGACCTTCCACCTGATGGAACATCGGTGAGTGTGTTTGATCAGAGTCGCTGCGGTAAACCTTGCCCGGTGCAATCACCCGTATCGGGGGTTCCATTCGCTGCATCGCCCGAATCTGTACCGGTGAGGTGTGCGTGCGCAGCAGCCTGCCGTCCGCGAAGTAAAAGGTGTCGTGCATGGCCCGGGCCGGGTGATGAGCCGGGAAATTGAGCGCTTCGAAGTTGTAGTAGTCATCCTCAACTTCGGGCCCGTCTGCCACCTCAAAGCCCATCTGGGCCAGCACCGCGGTGATCCGGTTGAGGGTTCGGGTGACGGGGTGGAGTGTCCCGACAGCGCCTTGGCGACCCGGCATGGTCACGTCGACTTTTTCGGCCGCGAGCTGGGCCTCCAGCGCCGCCGTCGCTAGCGCCTCGCGTCGTGCGTTTAACGCCTGCTGTAGTTCGCCCTTGGCCCGGTTGATCGCTTGGCCGCGTTCCCTTCGTTCCTCGGGCGCCGCCTTACCCAGCGACTTGAGCAGTCCGGTCAAACTGCCCGACTTGCCCAGGAAAGCCACCCGCACCGCGTCAAGCTGAGCTTCATCAGCAGCAGCGGCTACCTGTGACTGGGCGTCGCCCAGCAGTTCAGAGAGTTCTTCCACGGAGATGGATTCTGATCCCGCGGCTCAGGCCGCGGGATCAGGCCTGATCAGGCGCTGAGAACGGCTTTGGCTTTTTCCGCCACGGCGGCAAAAGCGGCTTTGTCACGCACCGCCATGTCGGCCAGCACCTTGCGGTCCAGGCTGATGTTGGCGCGCTTCAGGCCATTCATGAACCGGCTGTAGGACAAGCCACACTCACGCGCCGCTGCATTGATCCGGACGATCCACAGCGCGCGGAATTCGCGCTTGCGCACCCGCCGATCGCGGTAGGCATATTGAGCGGCTTTGGTGACCGCCTGATAGGCAACACGATAGACCTTACGCCGGGCGTTATAGTAGCCCTTGGCCTGCTTCAGTACTTTCTTGTGTCGCCGCCGAGCGACAACACCGCGCTTTACTCTAGCCATTGCTCACACTCCTCAGGCGTACGGAAGCATGCGCTTCACGGATTTTACGTCGGCGGCGTCCACCTGGGTGGTGCCGCGCAGGTTGCGCTTACGCTTCTGACTCATTTTGGTCAGGATGTGTGAGGTGAACGCGTGTCCACGCTTGAAGCCGGAAGCCGTCTTCTTGAAGCGTTTTGCCGCGCCACGATTCGTTTTCATCTTTGGCATGGGTCTTCTCCATTTTTCATTTATTTGACGTCGACAAGTGGCCCAAAGGCGCTTTCTGTCCGTACTCGCCGCCGCGTATAGTCCCTCGCGGGATGCTTTTTGCCGCCGGCCCATGGGGCCGGTGAGGCTAGTTCTTGCTGTCGCCTGGCCTAACGGCCCAGAAACAAAATGGCGACAAATCCAGCTGCCGCCATTTTCCGGCCCGAGGGCCTGCAAAGTGTGAAGGCTGGCGACAGCCTGAAGTGCAGGCTCGCCGTCAGCGTCTCTGCAATTTCTTAAGTTTTCGGCGGTGAGAGCATCATCACCATGACCCGGCCTTCCATCGACGGCCGCTGTTCCACCACCACTTCGTCGGTCAAGTCCTCTTCAATCCGCTGCAGCAGCTTGGTTCCAAGCTCCTGGTGGGCCATCTCCCGACCCCGGAATCGCAGACTGACTTTGACCTTATCGCCCTGTTCAATGAAGCGCCGCAGGTTCCGCATCTTGACCTGATAGTCGGCTTCTTCGGTCCCCGGCCGGAATTTAATTTCCTTCACCTGGGTCTGTTTTTGTTTCTTCTTGGCCGCCTGCGCCTTCTTGGACATCTCAAAACGGTATTTACCGTAGTCCATGATGCGGCACACGGGCGGTTCGGCGTTGGGCACTACCTCTACGAGATCCAGCCCGGCCTCCTTGGCCAGCGCCTGGGCTTCTTCGATGGACTTGATGCCCACCTGTTCACCGTCCTCTGCAATGACTCGCACTTCCGGGGCGATGATTTTCTCGTTACGCCGAGTCTGTTTATGTTGGGCGATTAGCTATTCCTCCAAATGGCGCGGCTCCGGCCGCGTTACTCAGTGTCTTTCTCAAGCCCCGTACCGCGGGCATCTACTTGCTCTTTCAACAACGCGCAGAACTGCTCTAGGGGCATCGCTCCCAGGTCAGTTCCATCTCGCTGGCGGACGGCAACGGCGCCGTTCTCCACCTCGCGGTCGCCGATGACCAACAGATAAGGCACCTTCTGCAAAGTGCGCTCGCGGATTTTAAAGCCGATTTTTTCGTTTCTCAAGTCACTTTCGACCCGAAACCCTTGTGATTCAAGGGTTTTTATGACCTTTTCGCAATATTCTGCCTGCCGGTCCGTAATATTCATCACCACGGCCTGCAGCGGACTCAGCCAGACCGGCATGGCGCCGGCATATTGCTCAATCAAAATCCCGATAAACCGCTCCATCGAGCCGAGGATCGCGCGGTGGAGCATTACCGGCACCACCCGCTCGCTGGACTCGTCGATGTAGTAGGCCCCCAACCGGTCAGGCATCGAGAAATCCACCTGCATGGTGCCGCATTGCCACACGCGATCCAGACAGTCTTTCAGGCTGTACTCGATCTTCGGCCCGTAGAATGCCCCTTCGCCAGGCTGCAGCTCCCAGTTGACACCCTTATCGTTGAGGACAGCTTCGAGCGCGGCCTCGGCTTTGTCCCAGATGGCGTCGTCTCCCACCCGCTGCTCAGGCCGCGTAGAGAGCCGGACGATGATCTCGTCGAAGCCAAAATCGCGGTAGATCGATTCGACGAGGTCATGAGATCGCGCGACCTCCTCCGCGATCTGGTCTTCCGTACAGAAGATGTGGGCATCATCCTGCGTGAAGTTGCGCACGCGCATCAGCCCGTGCAGCGCACCCGACGGCTCGTTGCGGTGGCAGGACCCAAATTCGGCGATGCGCAGCGGCAGGTCGCGATAGCTGTGCAGGTTCCGATTAAACACCTGAACGCCGCCGGGGCAGTTCATCGGCTTCACCGCGTACGTCCGGTTCTCCGACTCGGTCGTAAACATGTGCTCGCGAAACTTGTCCCAATGGCCGGACTTCTCCCACAGCGACCGATCGATAATCTGCGGCGTCTTGATCTCCTGGTAGCCTTCCCGGCGCAGTCGGCCGCGCATATAGCTCTCGACCTCCTGCCAGATCCGCCAGCCGTGATCGTGCCAGAACACCATGCCGGGGGCTTCTTCCTGCATATGAAACAGGTCGAGCTGCGTTCCCAGCCGGCGATGATCTCGCTTGGCCGCTTCTTCCAGCCGGTGGAGATGCGCCTTGAGTTCCTTGGGCGTACCCCAGGCCGTGCCGTAAATCCGCTGCAGCATCTCGTTGTCCGAGTTGCCGCGCCAGTAAGCTCCGGCGAGCTTCGTCAGCTTAAACGCCTTGAGTTTGCCCGTATCGGGAACGTGCGGGCCGCGGCACAGGTCGATGAAGTCTCCCTGGCCGTAAAGCGAGAGCGTTTCGTCACTGGGTATGTCGGCGATGATCTCGGCCTTATATTTTTCCCCCATCTGGGAGAAAAACTCGACCGCTTCGTCCCGGCCCATTTCCTGCCGTGTCACCGGCAACGCCTCTTTGGCAATTCGTGCCATCTCCGCTTCGATTTTCTCCAGGTCATCCTCGCTGAAACCGGGCGGATAGGAAAAGTCGTAGAAGAACCCATCGTCGATCACCGGCCCAATCGTGACCTGCGCCTCCGGAAACAGCCGCTTCACCGCCTGAGCCAAAAGGTGAGCCGTCGAGTGGCGGATCACCTCAAGACCCTCTTCGTCCCGCGCGGTCACAATGGCCAGCTCCGCATCGGTGTCGACGGTATAAGAGGTGTCAACCATCTTGCCGTCTACCCTGCCCGCCAGCGCTGCTTTCGCCAGCCCCGGCCCGATGTCGGAAGCCACGTCCAGCACGCTGACCGGATGGTCAAACTGCCGCTGGCTGCCGTCTGGAAGCGTAATTGTGATCATGATCTTGTCAGTTTCTCTCGCGCACAAAAAAGGGCGCCCAGCGCCCTCTGATACTTCGATCTGGGCGACGGGGGTTTAGTCGACGGTAGTGAGTGTCGATGCCATGAGGGCAGTTTAACCGTTTGGCGGCTCGAATGGGAGTGGTGGGCGATACTGGAGTTGAACCAGTGACCTCCGCCATGTCAAGACGGCGCTCTAACCAACTGAGCTAATCGCCCCCAGGAAGGCGCGGAAAGGTATCACAAAGGTTGGCGGGGGCCAATCGTTTCTTTGTCTTCGTTGCCGGCGACCAGCGGCCCGTTTCCGCTCAGGCGTCGCTGTGAACACGTCCGTGTGCGCTCGGCCTCGCCATCCTTGGCTCGGACGCGCCTGAGCGGAAACGGCCCACTGTTCGCCTGATTTCGTGACTCTTTTGTCGGCGCGCTTTTTTTCCACTAGCTGCCCAGCGTGGCAGCTCGAATGGCCTCGATTTCGTCTCTCACCTTCGCCGCTTCCTCAAACTCCAGGTTGGAGGCGTGCTCGTACATCTGGTTTTCCAGCGCCTTAATCTTCTTGGCGCCCTCTTCCGGCGACAGACCGTCGTAGTTACCGGCGGGTTCAGCCACCCGCTTCGCCCGGCGATCTTTGCCGCGCCCTGGCGTGGGTGCGCTGCTGCGCGCGCCCTCCATAATGTCCGCGATTTTGGTCTGGACCGTCTGCGGCTTGATGCCGTGCGCTTTGTTGTGGGCGACCTGCTTTTCTCGGCGCCGATCGGTTTCGCTCATCGCGGCCTGGATGGAGTTAGTGACCTTGTCGGCGTAGAGAATAGCTTTGCCCCGCACGTTGCGGGCGGCCCGCCCGATGGTCTGGATGAGCGACCCTTCGGAGCGCAGAAAACCCTCTTTGTCGGCATCCAGCACCGCAACCAGCGACACCTCCGGCATGTCCAGGCCCTCTCGCAGCAGGTTGATACCCACCAGCACGTCAAATTCTCCCAGGCGCAGATCGCGGATGATCTCAACCCGTTCCACCGTATCGATGTCGGAATGCAGGTAGCGCACCTTGACCCCGTGATCGATCAGGTAGTCCGTCAGGTTCTCGGCCATCTTTTTGGTCAGCGTGGTGACCAGAACGCGGTCACCCCAGGACGTCCGCTCGTTGATCTCGGACAGCAGATCATCCACCTGCGTGTCGACAGGGCGAATCTCCACCTCCGGGTCCACCAGGCCGGTCGGGCGAACCACCTGCTCCACCACCTCGCCGGAGCGCTCCAGCTCGTACGCCCGCGGCGTAGCCGAGACAAACACCATCCGCGGCGCGCGCGCCTCCCATTCCTCGAAGGTCAGCGGGCGGTTGTCCAGCGCTGAGGGCAGACGGAACCCGTATTCCACGAGGTTCTCCTTGCGCGACCGGTCGCCGCGGAACATCGCGCCGATCTGCGGCACGCCGACATGGCTCTCATCCAGCACCAGCAGCGCGTCAGCCGGAAGGTAGTCGAACAGGGTCGGCGGTGGCGCGCCCGGCTCCCGTCCGGTCAGATGGCGTGAGTAGTTTTCGATCCCCTGGCAGTAGCCCAGCTCATGCATCATCTCCAGATCAAACTGCGTGCGCTGCTCGAGCCGCTGCGCCTCCAGCAGTTTGTGGTTGCCCCGCAGCTGCTCGAGTCGCTCTTTCAGCTCCGCGCGAATCGTGTCGACCGCGTCCAGCACCGTCTGGCGACTGGTGACATAGTGCGACTTTGGATAGACGGTGAGCCGCGGCAGGCGCCGTAGCACCTCCCCGGTCAGCGGGTCGAAGATGGCGAGGTTCTCGACTTCGTCATCGAATAGCTCCACCCGGACTCCTTCCTTGTCCGAATCGGCTGGGAAGATGTCAATGATCTCCCCGCGAGCCCGGTAGGTCCCCCGTCGCAATTCCATATCGTTGCGGGTGTACTGCATCTCCGCCAGTCGTCGAAGAATCGTTCGCTGGTCGATGCGGGTGCCTCGATTCAGGTGTAGCACCATAGAGAAGTATTGCTGGGGGTCACCCAGGCCGTAGATCGCTGACACGGTCGCCACGACGAGTGCGTCCTTTCGCTCCAGCATCGCCTTGGTGGCCGACAGCCGCATTTGCTCGATGTGTTCGTTGATCGACGCATCTTTCTCAATAAAGGTATCGCTCGACGGAATGTAGGCCTCGGGCTGGTAGTAATCGTAATAAGAGACGAAGTATTCCACGGCGTTGTTGGGAAAGAACTCTTTAAACTCTCCGTAAAGCTGCGCTGCGAGCGTTTTGTTAGGCGCCATCACGAGGGTCGGGCGTTGCACCGCCGCAACGACATTGGCCATGGTGTAAGTTTTGCCGGAGCCCGTGACGCCCAGCAGCGTCTGCGCCTGCAGGCCGGACTCGAAGCCCTCGATGAGCCGGCGAATTGCCTCCGGCTGGTCGCCTGCGGGAGCGTAGTTCGACACCAGCTCAAATTTCTTGCTTTCTTCCACCGGATAGACCCTAAAAAACAATGTGCCAGTCTAGCGAACCGAGCGTCATTTTGGCGTGCACTCCATTGCTGCAGCGCAAGCACCTGAAAGCGATTGGCTGTGCTATTTTGCGGATTCCTCGAACGCCGGATTACCACTTTGGACTTAAGCTCCCGAATCGACCGCATTCAGCCCTCCGCCACCATCGCCTTCACGCGCAAAGCGCTGGCCATGAAAGAGGCCGGGCGCCAAGTCATCTCCTTAAGCGCCGGAGAGCCGGACTTTGACACGCCGGATCATATCCTCGACGCCGCTCGGCTGGCGATCGCCGACGGGAAAACCCGCTATACGGCGGTCGACGGCACCGCTGAGCTGAAGCAGGCGATCAGCGACCGGCTGGCCCGCGACGGCATGAGCATTGGAACCGATCAGATTCTGGTAACAAGCGGGGCCAAACAGGCGCTGTTCAACGCGATGCTGGCGCTCCTGAATCCGGGGGACGAAGCGATTGTTCCCGCTCCCTACTGGGTGTCCTATCCCGACATGGTCAGGCTGGGCGATGGCGAGGCGGTGATTGTGCCCTGCCCCGCCGAAAACGGCTTCAAGCTGACCGCCGGCGCGCTCGAAGGCGCGCTGACGACCAAGACCCGAATGCTGATCCTGAACTCCCCGGGTAATCCGACCGGCCGGGCCTACAGCCGAGCGGAATATCAGGCTCTGGGTGAGGTGCTACAGCGCTACCCCCGCGTCTGGATTCTGAGCGACGAGATCTATGACGCCATCTACTGGGGAGACGAGGCCATCACCCCATTCCTCGGTGCGTGTCCCGAGCTGACCGACCGGACGTTGGTGGTCAACGGCGTTTCCAAAGCCTACGCCATGACCGGTTGGCGTATCGGCTATGGCGCCGGGCCGGTGGAGCTGATCACCGCGATGCGCAAGATCCAGGGCCAAAGCACCTCCAACGCCTGCTCAATTTCCCAGGCGGCCGCGGTGGCAGCGCTGAACGGCGACCAGTCGTGCGTGGCGGAGATGACCGCGGCGTATCGCCGACGACACGATCTTATGCTTGCCGGACTCAACGACCTACCCGGCGTGACCTGCCTTCCCGGTGAGGGCGCCTTTTATCTGTTGCCGGACTTCTCGTCAGCCGCGGCCAGGCTTGCGGTGGGCAACGACATCGAGCTGGCAACCCAGATTCTGGAAGAGGCTGAAGTGGCCATGGTTCCGGGCACCCCCTTCGGAGCTCCTGGGCATATCCGGGTGGCCTATGCGACCTCAGACGAACTGCTGAACGAAGCCTTACGCCGGCTGAGCAAGTTTCTTAGCTGACGTGCCCAAACCCTTCTTACGGTCTGCCGGGTCAAGCAGCCGCTGACAGGGTGACCACTCCATAGCAGGCTGGAAGCAGGATAAGGACGTCCTGTAGCCGGAAGTAGACTGTTGGAACCCCTGCGTAGTTTTGCCGCCGAAAGCGGCCTGAGTCTGATCGAGTTTCTCGTCACGTTAAGCATTCTGGGCCTGCTGCTAGGCGCCGGTATCCCGGCTTTTGGAGAGCTGGTGGCGGCGCAGGAGACTCGTAGCGCACACAGCCGCCTTTTCAGTCATTTAAGTCTGGCCCGAACAACGGCGATCACCGAGGGCAAGCAGACGGTGCTATGCCCCAGCTCAGACGGGCTGCAGTGCTCCGGATCGACCCAGTGGCAGTCTGGCTGGCTGACGTTCGTAGACAGCAATCGCAACCGCCTGCGCGACCCCGACGAACGCGGGCTAGGCTTCGGGCGACTGCCGGAACATATCTCGGTGGTCAGCTCCCGAGCCCGCCGAGCGATACGGTTTTTGCCGAGCGGCGCCTCACCGGGCAGCAACCTGACGTTCACCATTTGTCAGGTCCACGGTGGGCTGCCACGGGCCATCATCCTGTCCAACGTCGGCCGGGCCCGCAGCAGCCGCACGCGGCCCGATGGATCACCGTTGATCTGCGCTTGACGCCCGCCAACAAACAGCGCAGAATCGCGTCCCTCCTGTGTTCCCCGGTAGCTCAGTTGGTAGAGCAGCTGGCTGTTAACCAGCGGGTCGGCGGTTCGAGCCCGTCCCGGGGAGCCAATTTTCTTCTTTACTTTCAAACATTTGCGACATCACACCGCAGCGGCTTTTTGTCTCAGCAAAACCAGTGACGGACTTTTGCCGGACTCTTGCCTACACACACGATTGGCAGCCTCTATCAACTCTTCGATTTCGGGTCCGGAATAGTGAGTTGTGATGTCACCATTGCGATGCCCCAGTAGTACCTTTCTCGTTTCCAGAGGTACCCCCGCAGCTCTCAAGCGGCGGCCGAAAGTGTGTTTCAGATCATGTACGCGAACCTGTTCCAGACCTACTTCCCGGCGGACTCGTTTCCACGAACTGTTGTTAATTCTCGCTACCGGGTTTCCCTGGTACGTGAAAACATACTTGGCGTGTCGGCCTCGCATCCCATCGACGACAGATCTTGCGGTGCGGTTAAGCACCACCAATCGGTCCTCCCGGTTTTTCACGTGCACTCCAGGAACGATAAACACGGAAGTCTCAAGCTCCGGGACATGAATTTCCCAGTCCCACTTAAGTTTGCAAACTTCTTGTTCCCTGCAACCCGTATTCACCTTAAATAAGCACATCTGCGCCAAATGACCCGGAAGGGCTTCGAAAAGCAGCCGTTCCTCGTCCCAAGACATTGGGTAGGGCTTTCTGGCGTCATAAACTGGGAGCATCTGAATCAGCGGCGGGGATTCCAACCAGGTTAGCCCCTGCTCATCGCGCCACAAACGGGCCGCTAAGTTCAGGATTCGCCTGACTACTGCCAGCGCCAGATTGATGCTTTTAGTTTTGACCCCTTGCGCCTTCCTGGCAGCAATGAAGCCCTGCAACGTGCCTAGATGAACCTTATCGAGCGGAAGATCGCCAATAAACGGGTCGAGCTGCTTCAAATGTCTCGCGATGTCGCGGATCGACGCCAAATGGAGGCTTTCCTCCAAATAGCGTGCCGCCGCTTGTCGAAACAGCCGCTGCGGCCTCATCCCGAATGTAAGCGAATTCCGTACTTCCTCAATCTTGCGGGCGAGAATCAGCTCCGCTTTCTTGAGGCTACTTGTTCCAGTGCTTTGGCGAATTGCCTGGCCGAGGATTTGTTTCTCGATGTGCCAGATTCCGTTTCTCTGCCGCAACCCTGGTATTCGTTTGCGTCCCATAACTTCTTTCCTCCTTTCGGGTTGGCGGGACGCCCGTTGCGGCTCTTATACTCCTCCACCCACGCGTCTAGTTCAAGCCGGTCGAAGGCGAGCCCTTGGCGACCGATCGGAATCTCTGTAATGCTCGGTCGGACTTCTCGGTTGAAGCGATTTCGGTCCATCCCTAAGTAAGCGGGGGCATCGCGACACCGCAAAAGCCTTGGCGTAATTGGGCGGCATAGAGATTTCTTCATAGTGCTCCGACCAACGATATGTGAGATCCTAGTCCCATGGACAAAGACCTGTTCGCACACAACCCCTGCGAGTCTGAGTTAGTGGACATTGTTGACCTGGCGCTCTTTGCTGGCCGGTCACCATTCGAGGTATTTCCGAAACGGTCTGATTGGAATGCGCCTTTCGCGCGAGATGAAGATTTCAACCTCGGCTTAGACTTCGAGCAAAAAGATAGTCCGCTCTGATCACTGCCTTGGCCCAGTTCCCGCCACCCTGACGCCGGCGCGCGCGCTGATGCGGGCCCCGACGTCGCCAGCCTCTCTCATCGAGTTTGCACTGCTACCGACGGCGCCACTTACTCCCGACGCGGCCCGAAACCCCACAAACCCCATCAAGACTGTAAATGCAGCAGGAATTGCTGCGTAGGAAAACAGCAGCAGGTAGTTGAGTATCTGACTATCCAGTGCCTGCCCATGCACGCGCACCGCAAGCACATCCTCGTCGATCACGGTTCCAATAAAGAACTGCTCAATCCAGTAAGCAAAATGCCACAGCACTGAGATGAACTTGATTGTGAAAAACCCCACAAACAGCGCCACGAGGGTCTGTAGCCGCATGCCGGGAAGCAGCATCAAAAATGCTGCTGTCGCATACAGCAGCATCAGCATCAATCCCTGAACAATCGGCAGCGCCCGAATCCATCCATACAGCCCAGTGCTTTTGAAAAACGTCGAGACCTCAATGCCCACAATCGCCGTCGCGCGATTCAGTATTCCGCCAATAAAACTGCGATCGGTATTGGCATAGCCAACCTGTGAGTTCGTGGCCGCAAGGACGGGACGGTTTTCCAGTAGCCGCCTAACGGTGATGTCCGCTTCCTCCTCGGGATCGATGTCGGTAAAGACCGAGGACAGGAAGCCTGGTCCCATCCCCTGTATTTCTCCAACTTCGAGCAATCGGCTCCGAAGGCCGTTGTCCGCATCACTCCACCATTCCCCGCAAAATGGGCGCCCATGAGCGCTTCGCCGCTGCGCATCACTTCCCCGAAACTCCGGCTCCACGTCACGCGCCGCATCAATCGGAAATCCGCTCACCGGTTCGTCTGCGCGGAGAACGGGCAGACAGGTAGAGTTGCGGCAGTTCGGCCGGCCATAGAGCACACGCATCGACAGCGAGCCCGGCCAAAACGGCTCATTGCCGTCACTGGAGGCTAAATCGAAAGGCCGCGCCGAGTTCTGGGCGTTCTGGTATCGCGCCAGTGCAGGACGAAAACACTCACCGTAGAACCGGTCCACTTCATGCCGGAGCTTCGGATCCCGAATATATCCGTAATCCAAGGTGGTCAGCGCCCGCCGAAAATTCGGAATGTCAGGCGATGCGCCAATGATCGCGCTGTTGATGCCCGCGACAATCTGCATTGCCCCATGCCAGAACAGCGGTACACGGATATCTTGGAATTCACCGTCGGGGAAGAACCCATCAAAGACCGAAGGGTTATTGTCAGCGTTCACCCGCTGTCCGTTTTCCAGCTCAAACTCGATCTGGGTCACGCTGAGCGGTACAACGGGCCAGGCAAACAGCGCAATCAAAATGATGCCTGTATAAACCTCCCATTCCATCTTGGCGACGCTCGTCGCAAAGCCCGCTCTGGCTTCCTGAGAGGTCGCTGGCCCACGCCAGTTGATGTACACCCAGTAGAAGGCCAAGAGGAAAATCAGCCCCGATCCCACCACCAGCTCCCAGGCACGGTCATAGAAATACCAGCCGATGAGCGTCCCGTAGAGCTCCATGTAGGAATCCGCAGTAATCATCGTTGGTCGATCACTCCGCCGTCCTCAACACGAAGCGGGGACACGTTGGCGGGCACCTGGTCCGTGTTGCGCGTGGTGATCGCGTCGGCTTCCGCGAGAATCATCTGCGCCAAGTCGGTCACCAGCGACTGCCTCACCCGTCGCTCGAACATCAGCTCCTCGATCTGGCGCTTGAGATCGGCCATGGCGCGGTCAATCTCACTGACCACAAAATCGGATGAGCGCAGCTCTGGTATGGTTCGAGCGGCAGCGAGGGATTTCAGGACCTGCAGCGCTTGATCGACGACTCGCGCTGCGGCGACTTCACGAGCGAATCGAGCTGACAGCACGCGGCGACGCCCCGGTTCGATCTGCCGGAGCGCTGAGATGAGGTCTGGCGTCAGGCGAGAACCACCAGCATAGAATGGTTCGTAGGTCTCGGGGCCGTGTGGCGCGAAGTCGTCAAATACTGCGCGTTCGATTAGGTTGTAGTCGCGGTAGTGGGCAGTCTCCAGCAGTCCTTGAAGGCCCTGCGGCACCCTGCCCTCCCCAACCGCGGCGGTATCCGCCTGAAACGCGTTGTCTCCCAATGCCTGATGAACAAATTCCTCTAGGTCATCGGGCGACTCGAACTGCTGCGTGAGCTGCGCCCAAGCCGCACCGGGTTCGTCCGATGGCTCGTTGGAAACGGGCTCTGAGCGGTCATTGCACCGACGGCCCAAAAGGGCGTTGTAGCCCGCAATTGCTGAGTCAGACACGGGGTTAAGGGCTTCGCCTGAGCTTCCGGCTCGAAACTGCCCATCACACCATCGAATGCCCCGTCCCGCAGGGTTGTCGTTGATATTGCGTTGGGCCTGATAGATGTCTTCACCGTTGCGGTCGATTTCGGTTTCCCAATTGACTGATACCGCTTCCCGAAACAATTTGCCCAGGCCGTCGGATTCTCGGCCTGCTTCCAGCCAGTCGTCACAGCTTTGGAAGGCGAATCGGACATCCGCTTCGGCACGCACCATGAGCTTTTGGAAGAGGTCGTATAGGTCCGGGCGAATCCGCTGAAGGAGCAGCTCCGGCAGTGCGGCAAACAGCGACTGCACCGAGGTCACAATGCCGGTGCGCAGCCGATCACGGGCATTGGCCATTTGCGCCGCTAGCGAAGCGTCAAAATCAAAGTTGCCGCAGTGATAAGCAACGCCGGCGTTAAATCGCGCGCCAACGCGCAGATTTCGGGCGGGGCGAACGGTGGGTCTTGAGAACGGCTCAGCGCCACCGATGCGATAGTAGAAGTCATCGGCCTCAACGGTTGATGGCAGGGCAAGAATCAAGAACAACGCAATCGTCGTCAGCAAGCAGAACTTCATTGGCAAACTCGTGAGGTGGACTGATGAAAAAGAAAAACGGCGCCGGGGTTGTCTTGGCAGCAGCTATATCGTCGCCACAGTTGCCAGGCAAAACGGCCCCGTTCACCGCCATCACCATGCGAGTGGTTGGGGTCTCGACCGAACGGGCCGCAGATCCGGCCAACGTTGGGGTGAACACGCTGCCACTGGTCGGTGCGTTCGTTGGTCTGTGGGCCGCCAGCGTGGGTATAGATATGCGGCTGGCGACGCCTGGTCGTGATGTCGGCCGCACGCTGGGCGATCACGGCACAGGCGTTGGGTTCATCGGCCTGAACCAGAAAACCGATGCGTGGGTGAACCGGACCCCAGGTGCCCACTTCCCGCAGTCCCGGGACATAGGTCGCCGGGTAGCGAAGCTCGGTCAGGCCATAGCGCCACGGGTACCAATTGACCGGGCCCAAGAAATAGGGGCGCAAAAGCGTCGTTTCGGCCTCACATACTGGGAGTGCGTCATCGGCCCATTGAATAAATGAGCTCCCGATCCCGCCAAAAACATCGGCTTCGCTGAATTGCAGACTGTGGGTCTCAGCCCCTCGGAGCGTCGAATGCGCCCGGTCAGTCTCTGAATGGCCACCTGACAGACCAAAACGTCGGGCCACATTACCCCCAATCGCACTAGAGAGTACATTGGCTTCGATCCAAGGGTTCTCCCCTGGATTGTTGTAGGTCGACACCACCAGGTCCGGGCTGCGGTGGGAGGCGCGGAGGGTGGTTTCCAGCGTGCAGAGCGGTGCACACCGCAACCAGAAACAGACGCCAACGATGCAGTAATCCAGACAATCGAGATTGGTCACCGCGGCCTCGTACAGCCGTGCCGTGGTGAAGTTACCGGGAAGAGCGAGCGACAAGACCAATAGCTTAGCGAGCACGGTGCTGGGCCTCCCCATGCCGCACAAGCGCCTGGTCAATGTCGTCGGTGTAGTAGACCGACCCATCGATAGCGATGGCCGGAAAACGCTCGATATTTAGCATCAGCGCTCGGGACTCCCCGACCGCTGCATTCGTGAGTCGCTCGAGCCACTGTGGGTTGTCGTCCAATCGCGATTGAAGAATCTGCTTGGCTCGTGTTGGATCGCTGCCAAGACCTACGCTCAGTAGCCTTTCCATCTGGAAGCGGTCGTACAGACGGTACTGAGTGATCGTCAGGCCCCGGGACTCTGCGAGCTCGGTCACGGATCCTCGCTGAAAGAGCGTCTGCTCATTGGCGAAACACTCAACATTGGGTGCCGATTGGGCCGTGAGCCAAAGCGTGAGCGTCATCGGCCCCATCATCGCGGCGCCTCCGTGGTGTCTTCCTGCACGTTCTGGCTTCTCGCCCGCTCAATTTCTCGGGCCACGTGTAGCGCGGCCTCCAGCTGGGTCTTGTAGCCATAGCGCTTCATCAGGTCATACCGGTGCGCCCGTTCTTCCCGCTCGGATTGGGCTAGCGCTAGCGATAGCGGCGGAAGGACGGCTCTGAAGATCGACGAAAAGTTTCGGTGAATCAGCGTTCCCTCGGCATAGTTGCCGGGATCGATCCGACACTGCTCAATCAGCCCGATCTGCTCGTCGGTCAGCGACTTAAAGGCTCTTAGCTGTTGCAGCTGCTCTTTCTCCATCGACATGCCAATAAACCAATCGGAGTTGTTGATCAGCGGTCGCATGGACTCGGTGTAGTCCTCCAGGTCCTGTGTCGCCTGCCAGTACCAGGTGCCGGCCGAGCGCCAGACCTTGACGATTTTCACGGTGTAGGGACCGAGGTAAGGGTTGGCAGCAACGACGTGTTTTTCATCCGCCAACACGATCGTTTGTCGGTTGTCGGACGCATCGCGAGTAATCACCGCCTGGATGTTTTGCAAGATGGCCATGAAGGCGACCGTTAGCTCATCTTGATGCCCTTCCTGACCAATCACCGCCGGCTCAATCAAGGTGACGTCCGCTTCGGGAAACGGATCGCCATAGCGATTAAACAGTTGGCCAGCCAAGCCCACGGTGTAGTACTGCAGATTGGCCGCCATCCATCGAGCACGCGGCGGATCGATGCCTTCCGCGCCTTGATTGGCCAGATCGCGTAGCGCCTCGACGACGTGTTCTGTGAGTGGGTATTCCTGCCGGCCAAATACGCTTTTTGCGGCGTGGAGAATCGCCTGGCTGAGGAGCAGTCGATCCGGACGGGTGAATTTGCGCCGTGCGCTGGCGTCACCGCCGGTGACCATGGTTTCGGCCAACAAAACCATCTCTCCAAGCAAATCCCGCTGTTCTGATCCGTCGTCAGTATCCGTTTCTGTAGCGTCAGCGATCGGTTGGCCCCGGTCGTCGAGGAGGCGCATGGCATCCCTGAACGGCGGTAAGGCTTGCGCGTCATTGGGCATCAAGCGGATACGGTTGACAGAGAGTCCTTGCGATTGAAAGTAGTCCACCAGCAGGCCAAACGATGGGTAAGGCCATTTCATATCAATGATGAAGAGTCGCGGTTTGTGTGCCCACATCATGGACGCCAGCATGTAGTTCAGAATCGCGGATTTACCGCTGCCGCTTGGACCTAACAGTGTCAAGTGAGCGTTCCGCGTTCGGTCCCGGATGGGGTCCCAGCAGAACGGCTCCCCGCCGGCGTTGAAGAACGTGATCGCCGGGTGACCGGTACCCGTGGATCGACCGTAGAGCGGCGCCAAAGCGGCAAGATGGCTGCCATAGGTCAATCGAGCGCGGCGGGTGATCGACCGGTCGAGCTTTGCATCAAAGGCGAACGGCAAGTGACGCAGCCAGGCGTCCATCAGTAACTGGTCGTCAGCGGGATCGACCAACTGCAAGCCTTCTGGCCTCAGCACGCTGGCGGCCTGGCGACAGGCGCGGCGCAATTCAGAGGGGGCATCGGCTCTCAGGTAGACGGCTTGGCTGACGCGGTAAAGCTTTTCTTTGCCGGCGAGATGTTTGAGCGCTGTTTGGGCCTCTTCCGCAGCGATTTCCGCTTCGTACCCGGCGCCGATCGCGGTTTCAACAATATGACCCAGGTGTCTTTGAATCGAGGCTTGGGACGCATACACGATCGTGGTGACCCATCGGGTGCCCGTTGGCAATCGTTCAAACAGACTCCCCTTTCGGTCTCCGAAATCGCGCTCTGCTGTGAGGTGCCCGGGTCCTGGCATGCGCGTGAGGACCCGAACCGGCAAACAGATCTGATGTTCCTGGCCGACCTGCCAACTGCCGTCAGACATCGAACGCGGTGACATCGGTAGGCAGATCTCGGCGAGGTCGTGGCCGGCCAGATCCTCTCCTTCCTCGGGGAGCGGCAGCGTTTCGAGATAGTCGTAGGGACTGACGCCATTGGGCCGAGCGGACACCCAAGGCAACACGAGCGAGATTACGTCTCGAGAGTCGCAGCGCCGCACTTGAATCCCCGCAGCAGACAGCGCCGCCTGAATTCGCGTCGCTGCGGCCTCAGTTGCATCAATCGACTCCACGAGAGGTCTTTTCGGAACCGTTTGCCACGCCGCCAAAAACGTCCGCTGCTGCTGACCGCGCCAGATCCGTTCGCTCTTGTCGTCGTAAAAGATTCCGTTCGGCTGCGTCACCTGCCGGCAATGACGAAATAGCACCTGCTTCCAGGCGCGACCAAAACGGCTGGTGTTCGGGTAACCCGCAATATGGCGGCTAAGTTGATCCAAGGACGGTTCGGCTTGTGTGATCAGTTGCAGGACCCAGGGAGGGTCAGACTCATCGACGCCGTGAATCAGCGCCTGGTGGATCTGCTCATGGATTTCCGCCATGCGCTCGGCGTTTCGCGCTTCGCAAGGCACCGGTGTCAATTCGAGCAGCAGGCCGCAGTTGCAGCCGTCCTCAAAGAGAAACAGCTGGTTTGACTGGCTGAAGGTCTGAAACGGGAGATAGGGAACCACCGATCGCGGCTCCTTCAGCCGTGCACGGTACTCCTTGAGGCTCAAGGCATCAGGCTGCGGGGTCAGCCCAGCGGGTAGTGGCTTGAACAGCGATCGCAAACCCATCAGGGTTGAACCTCGCCACTCACTCCAACCCATTCACCCGGCAATCCAAAGGGATCGGCCGTATACATCGAGATCGCGGTCATATAGCCAGGAACCGGCAAACCGCCCGAGCGATGCGGCACCACATAAATCAGCAGCGTGGGGTTAGGAAGCTTCGGAAACAGCTGTTGGAGTTCATTGGCTGCATTGCGGGTGAACCCACGAAGGTCAGTGGCGCCCGAAGAGACCTCAATAGGCTGCGGCTCGATGGGCGCCACCGACTCAAAAACCGCTTTGACGGTAAGATCGCTTCGCGGCAGCTCTGGCTGGCTGGCACAGCCCAGCAGGAGCGTGCCGGCAACCCCAAGGCTGAAAAAACACTTATTCATAGGACACTCGTCGTTGGTTGGGGACATGGTCGATCGGAATGGCTGTTTCGAGATGAATCAGCACTTCCGTCCCGTTAGGCGCGTAAACCGCATCAAAAATGGCTCGCAGCCGCTGATCCAGAAATCGATTGAGCTCGCGCGCGCCCTCACCGATCGAATCCAAGGCCGCCAGGGCGCCCGCATCGTCAATGCGGTTCACCACCACGCCGTTGCTGAGCAGTTGATCCGTTTGCCCCGCTGCATAGGCTCTAGCGCCGCTTTCCAGACCTGCGCCAATGGCCCTGGCTGACAATGTGGCGCCCGCATTTGAGACGCGCGTCCCTTCAATACACGGATTGCCGAAAGCATCAGAAATCCAGCCGATACCGCGATTGCCCGTTTGATCATGCGTGACGATGCGGCTATCACTGAAAGTAAACGTGACCGAATCGAGTCGGCCACGGACGCAGCCCAGCCCCCAGTCCCCCACGGCCGTGCCCGACCAGACCATCCCAGCAACGACACCCGGCAGCATGATGCCGGTGGTGGCCAGCAGGTCGGGACCGGTTACGACCTTAAAGCGATAGGGATCGCTGACCTGGCCGCTCCTCGGTACACGGCCAATAAGAGCGGTGGCTGCTTTGGCGGCGAATGCAGTCGCATTCTTAGGAATGGTGTAAATCGGGGTCGTGTCGTCTTCTGTGCGCGATGTAGAAAACTCATCGCCCGACGACTGCGCCGCGCCTTCGATGGGCTCAAACCCGCGGGTCGTACGGTCAATAAGCTCATCCAGTTGGCCAAACCACTGTTGCGTATCGTCATCTTCGGCAGGAAGCTCCGAGGCACGTTCGAAGACCGACTCTTCACGGGGCAAAATCCACAGCGGTTCGGCTGGCTTAGCGGGGGTCGTTTGTCGAGTGATAACTGGGACTGCGGCCGGCAGATTGCTTTTCACCTCCTCTACCCGCTCACCGATCAATTCCTCGACTGCGGTCATCAGCGATGCGTAATCATCTTTGGCAGTCTCGTCGCCGTGGCTTATTGCCTCCGAAAGTTCCTCAAGCGCAACCTGCTGACGACGAAGCGTCTCTTCCACATCGCTGAACTCGTTTTTGACGCCCTGAACTTCTATGGCCATGGATTGAACGGTGTCGGCGTAGGTGTCGGCATCCTGCGTGGGAATCAGTGGTTGCCTCGGTGCCTGAACGGGACGTTGGGTTTCCGATGGTGCTTGCAACAGCGAAAACGCACCCAGCCCCGCGACGAACAGTACAACGGCGGTGATCACGACAATCAGCCGGTTACCGGCTAGCCCGTACATCAGCGAGACTCCGGACGTGCGTGATATACCAGTGTGCTGCTACCCGGACGATCCGTTGGGTCCAAGGCCCAACGCTGCGCCGAGACCATCGAACCGGGCTTAAGCCCCCGAAACTCACGAGGGTCCAGCTGGATAGGCGTCTGTTGAACGTTCTGTACGCGCATCACGTCAAGCTCGAATCCTCGCCAGTACCAGCGCCCAACGGCCTTGAGCTGCAGTCCATCGGGCATGCGTAGGTTGGCATATGCTGGAGTCAGCTGCGCAGAAATCCCCGGTAACGGAGTCACCAGGGACTGCGGCCCATAAAACCACTGCGCCGCAAACCGTATGAGCCTTGCCCTCGGGTCAGACAGGCAGGATGCCGTCTTACAGGACACGGGTTGCTGAGCCGGCGGCTCCGGCGTCCGCTGCGTGATCACCAAATCCGCCATGGGCGCTGCCGATTGGGCGAACGCTAGATCGAGTAGATAACGATGCTCGATATCACGACGCATCACTTCCACGCGCATCGCCGGAAACGGTTTTTTGGCGTCGACCAGCACATTGGCACCCAGGTTGTTTAGATGAAAGTAGTCACCTAAGCGGTATTGACCGCTGACGTCCCTGGACGCGAACGCGACCGGCCCGTCAAACCGGATCAACCGCTCCGCTTGCCCCAGTACGACGCGCAACGGTCGCTGCGTGTCGATCAATGTCTCGGTATGTTCTGCGGCGGTGGTCGCCGCTTGCCACACCATCAAGAGGACCATGAAAACACTACGCATTGGCGGGCTTTCTCCGGATCGGTGTGCCATCAGCAAAGGGGCAGTCCAGCGCCAGGCCGTAGGGATTGCTGGCCATATCCACGTCTCGGTGGACCACGGGCACGCGCCACAAAAATCCGCTGTCTTTCACGGCCAGACCCCTGCTGGTCTCCTCAAGGTCGAACTGAAGATCGACCAACCAGTGCCCCGCGGCCGATACCGTCACCTGAGCCGTGGGGTCGGCCCAGGCGGCGGGCTGGACCGATCGCTGCCGCCCGCGCAATTCGCCTGCGTTCTGGCGGTACTCGGCATCACGCTCCAGCCATTCGTGGCAACGGGGCGTGAGGTAGGCCGCCAGGCCAGCGATCCGGCGTGGATAGTCCTGCGCCCCATCTGCAGGCCACCGAAACAGCTCCTGCATCACCCGCTCAGCGAACCCATAGACATTCACCAACGGCACCACATCCCGCTGCACCGTGGTCACCGCGTTCAGCCCCGGCTGCACGTGAATCGTGATGTGTTTTGATAGGTAGGCGGCAAGGCTGAGCGTGCCAGTCAACAGAACCAGCAAGATGGCGATCAAGCGCTCTCGCAACAGAATCTGCCGGATTTTTTCATCCAGCTGCCGCTTAAACGGGTGCGCGACTAGCGAAGGTTGTGCCATGGACCGCTCCTCACGACCAGCTTGGGATGTCCCAAGCCGATCTGCTGTTTGATCCGCTCCAGGCGTTGATCGAACCACTCCGGAGATCGACGGCTCTTGAGTGCCCCCAGGGTCCGAATGCCCAGCCAGCCGCTCAGAAGCGTTCCCATCACCGCCACAAACAGGGCTACTACGAAAGCGCTCAGGCCGCTGTCCATGACCTGCCACAGCAGTGGCCAGGTCAGGAGCAGAAGCGCAAGGCCGCTGCCGATCACCAGCGCCAGGATTACGCCGATTTCGGTGCGGGTGCAGCCAAACAACACGGGCGGCGGGACGTCGAGACGTTGCGGAGGCTGAATCACGCATGTTGACCCGTGGCGGTTGGCGAGCTCTCCGCCGGTGCCATGGCCACCGCTTCATCGATGTTCTCGCGCATCTGGTTCAAAAAGCCGTTGGCAAATACGGCCGCCGCCAGAATCATCACGATGACCACGACGCTGCCGCCGATCCGGCCGACGGTCTCGGCCGCGCCATCACGGTCGGCCCACCACATGCGGATGCCGTCTGCGAGCTTGGCGACAAAGTAGAGCAGCGCCCAGGCAACCGCGAGCCAAAGCGCGATCTGGATGATCCAGATGCCCAAGGCGACCCAGAATCCGATGGGATCGGTTTCTGGATCGGCCTCAATGCCTGGCGGCACATCAAATTCGATCTCCTGGCCAAAAGCGAGGCCAGTCACCGAGAGAAAAAGGAAAAACAAGGTCCAGCGGGTACGACGATCAAGCAACATCAACTTCCTCCATTAAGCAGGGGCAGGGAAAACGCCAGCAGGGCGGTCCAAACTAAAAACGCGCGGCTGACGACAATGACAAAGCGGCCGTTGTCGATTTCGTCATTGATGAGTGCCTCTCCGGCATGACGAATCACCCAAAACAGCCAGGCGACGGCGAGCGCCAAGGCCAGGGAAAACAGCAGGGTCTGCAGATAGCCCATCGAAAAACCGGCAGCTCGTTCGAAGGCTTCATTCATTGGGCTAATCTCATGTCAGGCGTTTCCACAGCGAGGCGGTGGCCATCAGCACCAGACCCAGGCCTACTGCCAGGGGCATCCAAATCCAGTTCGGATGAACGCTAATCGGCAAAGCGAGATAGGTCAGCCAGCCAGTGATCAGCAAGGGGCGCAGCCAACGCTTGAGGTGGTGATAAAGAAAGGCGCTTTCTGCGCCGCCGCCCCATTTGCGGAGCTCACGGCGCATGAGTCCCTCTTGCAGGCCGACCGTGGCGCAAAGCACCATGAGTCCGGCGGAGTAGAGACACACCACAAGGCGTAGGGAGAACACGCCCAATACGCCGACGGGCACACATAGCCAAGACCGCCAGGGTTCGTTGATGCCTCGTGCGGTCAAACGGGACTGCCACTGCCCCTGCGATAAACCTGATGACTGAAGAAACTCGACGACGCGCAACGCGGTCTTGCCGGGCGCTGGAATACCGATCAAGTCTCGCTGCTGGTCAAACTGTAAGTGTTGAACCTCGCGCGCCAGCATCTCGGCGGCGTGGCCGTTACCCCACCAGCCCAATGCAATGCCGGTGCTTTCGATCAGAATTGATAGAAGCAGACTCGCGGCGAGCATCAGGGGAACACCAACAGCGAGACGTACCAGCCTGGGGGCAAGGCCCGGAGCCTGTGTTCGCGGATCCCTGGGCTTTTGCTTATTCACTGGTGGGAACCGGAATATCGATGGAAAAATTGGCCCACGCCTCGCTGGATCGGTAGCGTTTGCGCATCTGCGCGGTCATCTCATTCAGGGACCGCGGCAGGTCGGCTTGAGTGCGATTCAGCCAGGGCAGCCTTAGCTTGACGATGCGACCGCCCTCCAGGTCCCCAAAACATTCGCCGCGCGGCAGCTGCTTGATGTCGGCCGAGGACAGAAGCGGAATGCGTTCCTGGCCGAGCCGTATTTGCGTGCTGCTTGTGAAGTCGATGTCGGTCTCAGGACTGGGGTTATCCTGCGTGGACGACACCACCATTTGCGTCTGAATCGTGACCTGAGGCAGACCATCGGTGATGGCGGCGGCAGTCTGTTCGTTGCGAACCCGAAACATCAGCAGGTTGTTGAAGTTCTCCAGTACCACCCGGGCGCGGGCGGGACTGCCAATCGCGCTTTCCACATCAAAAAACGATTGAGCGAAAGCGGTAATCGACAGCCCGGCGCCGCGCCCTTTGTTGACCAACTGGATAAACTCCTTGCCGAGCAGCTCGGAGAGCTCGTCGGCGTAGATACGGATGGGCTGGTTGAGGGGTGAACCCGTTGCGGCTGCAGCGTTGTAACGTTTGCCCGCTAATGCCGTCAGGTCTGCAAACATAGCAGCGCCAACGGCGCTGGCTACGTCAGCGTCCGTGAGCGCATCCAGACCGACGTAGACAACGCCGCGTGCCTGGATGATCGATTCCCAATCAAAAGATCTACCTGAATCTGTCTCGCTGCTAAGCAGCCAGGCCGCAGGTCCCGTACACAAACGTTCCAGAAACGGAAAGAGCGACTGAATCAACTTGTCCAGGTGAGAAGGACCCACGTTCAGAAGGCGGATAAGGCTCTCCGCGACTGCGTTTGGTTGGGTTTTGGTTTCTCGGTAGGCCTTGACGGTTGCCAGGATCTCGCTGGTGTACTCCCGAAGCCCTGCCCGCTCGCCTGCGGCGAGCTCGTTGCGCTTGAGCTCAAGCAGGTCGTTTCGACGAGCTTTGAGTTTTACGCCGCCAACACTTAGCAGGTACTCTTCGGCGAGCGGGCCAATGTCGCGAGCGTGGTCCAGCAACGCCGAATAGTCCAACGGTTGTTTCAGGTCCTGAATCGCCCGAGTGATGGTATTGATATAGACCCAGGCAAACTCCCGAAACACGGCGCTCTCACCCTCAGACGAGAGTCTTCCGGTGACGCGATTGGCCACTTCGGTGACTCGCTCGAAGCGGCCTACAGGGTTGTAGCGATCAGACCCCTCGGGATGTCCGAGGTGGAGGATTCTTAGGTCTTCTTCTCGATCGGCGATTTGACAGGCCTGGTAGACCGATATCAGTACATCGGGGTCATTTTTAGGGTCGAAGATGATGACGGCATCGCCTCGGAGGATGTCTTGGGTGGCCCAGTACTGAAGTGCTGTGCTTTTGCCGGTTCCCGTCGTGCCCAGCACTAGCATGTTGCCCGCTCTGGCAGCGTCTGATAGGGAAATCAGCATTTCGGACCGGAATTCGAACAGTCCGACACCGTGGAGGAACGGGGAACCGCCGCGATCGGATGCCACGGCCGGTCCAAGCTGGCGGGATCCGCGTTCCGAGCGTGCGTCGGCGAGGCGCGCTACGTGTTTGGCGCCCCAGTCGAATCCTCGACCGATATCCACAGGATCCTGCGGAGCGAATTGAAACCCCATGATTTGCCAAGCGCGCCGGGCGATTAGGCAATGCCGATATCGAAGGATTTTCCATGACTGGAAAGCGCGGGTCGCCGCAAGAGCGAGCAAGAGGAGTGCGAGCACGGCGCTGGGAACCGCTTCAACAAAAAAATAGTGGGGATACACGGCAACCAAGGCCGCGCTCGCGAGGGCAACCATAGCAGACTGCCATTCAACCGCGGGACGCAGCAGCGCTTCGATGGGATAGGCTCTCATGGCGATCCCAGCTTTAGGCGTTCAGACAACGTCAGCGGCTGGAGTTCGTTGCCACGTCGCCAGAACATCTGCGGAACTCTGGAATTTATCGATGGAGAGTCGATCGGTCCACCAACGTTGAGGGTCAACCGTCCATCCGCGACTAAAGAGCGATCAAGCGAGACCGCCTTAGCCCATGCTTGGATCCCGTCAGGTTCTGGCTCCTTTGGAAAATACAGGTCAGCGCCAGCAATCTGCTTGCGGTCCGCAGAAAGTTGTATCCAGTCAACGAGTTGATCGCAGGGAGCGCAGTCAGTCTCCATGACCAACACTAAGCGTGAGGATGGTGTATCCGCCCCACGTTTGGTGCGGAAAGTCGACAGATCGATTAGCGATTTTTGACCGACTTCCTTGTCATAGACCTCTGAATAAGCTCGGAAGAAGGCGAGCTCTCGCTCCGCGCGATCAAGTTCCCGACGCAGGTACAGCCGGGCAAATCTTAAACGCGCTGCGTCCGACTGAGAAAACACACCAAGGACGAGAATCGGATCATCAACAATTTTCGAAGAAACGAGACCAGGAGTGGATTTCAGTCTCTCGAAGGTCACAAGATCCTGTTCTTGAAGACCCAGCTCTCGCCAATAGACCAATTCAGAATCGGCATCCGTTTGTAGAGACGCAAGAGAAAAGAACAGATTGACCAGAGCAGCTGAAAACATGGAATGCGACCTTTGGTGTCGCGGAGGATTTCAACAGGCTTTCTTCGGCGGAAGAACGGAAAAGTCCGGATTCTTCGTTACGGACTTAAAAAAACAGAAACTATGCCATAGTAAGGGGACCGTGGTGATTGGAACACTTCCTACTGAACGCGGGACCAACCCCAGGGCAATGGTGCTCTTTTTCGCCCGGACAAGTTGCCATCGGGGAAAATTTGATGACCGCCGACAAGCTCGAAGGCCCTCCCGAATAGTGGGCAGCGACCAAACGACGGCGAATGGTTAACCGGCGATACGGTTAATGGCGAAATGAGGCTCAATGCCGAGGCTTTGCCACAAGCCGAGGGATGCAACGGGGGCGCGCGGCGGGACCCCTTGCCAAGCTAGGCGTTGTATATGAAGCGACAGCTTCAGCCATTCGCGAGAATGGTGGTAGTACAAAGCACAGCTTGCGTTCAACGTGAACTAGGTCATTGAGCGGTAGTACATGTGGCGCTAGGCATTACTAATCAGGTTTAGACCGACGCCATTTGTGTCGATTTCGATTCGGTTGCTCGATATTCCGCTCTGGAATTGTTAGCAGAGCGCCTTAGCGGCTTCAGCCCAGCGCCGAGCGAACGGCGCTGGACTGAAGATCAACGGCATCAGAGGTCTTGCTCGAAGCTGTCTCTGAAGATAACCCCCACGGGGCCACGGTATTGCGATACCACCTCAGTGGAGATCATCAGCGTCCTCGCGTTGTCCTGATTGGCATCCCCGGTCATGAATCCGTTAAACGTCACGTTGGGATCGTTGCTAGAGAAATACAATTGCCTTGGAGTATTAGGCGCACCACAGGGCGTTACCGTGAAGTTCCCGAGAATGGTGCGAAAATCGCCTTGTGCCGCTCCGGGAAAGCATGCTCCAAAAGACCATGGAAAGGAGGCATCCGCTGGCGGCGGTGCAAAAGACTGAGGGTCATGCTCCAATCCGAGAACATGGCCAAGCTCGTGTGCAAAATCCGCCCGATCAGCAGCGCATTGTACGTTTACAACAGCGAATGCATAGGACTCAAATTGGGGTCCGATCCCGTTACACTCAACTTCGGGAAACGTTACTAGCCCTTGCCCACAGTTATTGGTTCTCTGGACGTAGGCAAATCCGCAGCTGGTATCTACCACTTCACTGACGACAAGCATAACTACGTCCGCTTCGTTGGCGTTGCGCAACCCAATGACTCCTGGGTCGTCTCGCGTAATCTCCAAATGGTCGGGGTAGGAGTTCGTTCCCTCCACGTAACCGGTCTGTTGAGAGGAAGCGATGCTCGCTCTTGCAAATGTGACCAAGCTATTGTCAAACGCAGTGTTGATTTGATTAAGTGAATCATCAATCACAGCATCGATGGCGGCGGTGTTTCCTGGCGGGGGAACAGGACTACCGATCAAGGTGGCGGCTTCGATCCGGGCTGCATTGGTGTACAGCACCGGCAAGTCAATCTGCCTCTGATCCGTTGTACCCTTCTGGGACGGCCTCCCCTTTATTGGATTGGCAAGAATAGGAGACGCTAATCGCTTCCCTGTTCCGCGCCCAATTGTCACCTGTCCCACGCCGTCACTTGGGTAGTTAGTTTCGTCGATATAGCGGACTATATGGCGTTCGGAACCTTGGTTGTAATAGACCCGCCACATTCCGGCTTTCGTTGTTATGAATCCGGATGCTTGGCCGTTTCTCACTGCAATGACTACATCTTCATCAAATTCTCCCTTACCTCGCCAAGTAAAATTGAAATCCTCCAATGGTGCGTCCGGGTCGGCTCGAACAATCAGGCGGCGAAGGGCATCTTCGTCAAAACAACAGTCAGCAGCGATGAAATCTTTAAACGACGTCTCGAACGGTTGCTCTCCTGGGAGGTTTAGGGTGACTGTGCGGCGCGCGTCTAGTTCCACCAAATTGTCAACGGAATCAATGAGTGCACGGAAATCTACTTCTGCGTCGAATTCGCGAGAGTTGGGGCCGTTTAGTGTAGAAAACTCTGGGTTGGGAACCCGCAACGGGCTTGCCTCGTTTAACACAGGCTTGGACTCCGCCTGAACGAGTGAATGGAACAGCAAAAAACGTAACTGCAAATGTGAGCCTCTAGTCACCGGTTGGCCTCCTCATGACTTTTTTGGTCGTCGCAATCAAACAAAAAAGGGTCACCATCAATGCCACAGACATTGGAAAGAGCGCTGGAACCTGAACCGGTAACGGGGTACCGAAAGCTAGAGTTGCTCTGTTGTTTGAAATGTCTGGGTCGATCGGCTGTATCGGTAGCGAGCGGATCACCCAGGTTAGGGCGATTTCTCCCTCAAAGTTTGGATTGACGGCATTATTGGCGCGGCAATCACTTGATGAGCCTGCCGGGAGATCAGGTGAGCTGAATGTGTAGACGAAGATGATGGGATCGTTGACGTCGAAGGGTTCGAGCACGCCAAGCGCAACGGTGCAGTTTTCTCCCGGTATCTGGAAAAAATCAACCGGCAAAATACCGAAGTTTGGGACTTCGACACGCGAGGCCGGTACCGTTACTGGTTCCGGTCCAAGATTAGTAAGCCTGACGATTACGGAACCAGTAGATCCCGCTGGTCTGAGAGACGTCTCGTCTGGAATAACCTCGATAGAGAGATCCCCCTGCGCTGAAGCAAAGAGGGGAAAGAATGCGGCTAAGAAGATGAGGCAGGCTTTGATTCTCAAAGAAGCCACGCTGAGCAACCGATGTGCTTTACTTCAATGTACTTCGGGATCGTGCTTACGTCACGCATTTTCGGTTTTTTTTCCTCCATCCAAGGGTTTTTTAGCCCGGTCCTTATGCCGTACATAATTGATCAAATTTGTCGCTAAGCATCGGAAATCTATTTCATTTGTTAAGACGCTCGAGAAAGCGTTTCCCCTTGAATATGGAGAATTTGCCTACAAATCGTTAGATGGGAGAAGCGGACCAGCGGCCGATTGAGTGAACCGGAGGAAGGTTCTTATGCCGCAATTCTGCGTAAATCGAAATGCCCAGCCCTCGGGCGAACACGAGGTGCATAACCTGGAAGCCAATTGCAATCGGCTACCCGCACCTCACAACCGACAGCCCTTGGGTAATCATGCATCGTGTCACGGTGCTGTTCTTGCAGCGAGACAGTACTACTCCAACGTGGATGGGTGCTATTACTGTGCCAGCGCCTGTCATACGAGGTAAAAGAAGCAACAGGAACGGGGCTGAGCCGAACGGCTCAGCCCCATTCCACAACCTATGATCAATTGCAAAGAGGCTGTTCTGGGGTTTCTTCAGCATCCAGAATCTACCCCACTATTTGGGACCTACCTGAAAGACCACGCGAATCGGGCTGCCTGTCAAAAACTCGCGCAACAACCTCGCCTTGCGCCGTCCTGGCTGCTGCAATCGCTGGTCCAACGAATGGACGTGCCTAAAACGACTCCAATTGCAGAGGCATAGCGTTAATCTAAGTAGATACGTGTAACCGCAATACGGCTGTGCCCAAGCTCCTGACTAATGATCAATCTTGCCGCCTGATCACGGGACTTTTTTGACGGCGAAAGCTCTGCCGATCTACATCCGCCAGCAGCAGGACAGAGCCAACCCGTCAGCTCGCGGTACCTTCCATGCGCGTAGGCGTGGCGAAGTCCGTGTAGTTTCGAAAACCCCGACTGGGCAGTCTGATGTTCATACCGTCGGAGCTGTCTTACGTAATTACCTTCTGAGGGGATCAAAGAGCCCAATCCCGCCATTGACTTGGCCTCATCAAGAACAACTCGTTGATCAGGAGAAACGATAGGAACGGTTCTTGACCTACCGCCCTTCGTCCACGTCGATTTTAGCCAAAGACAGTCACCACGATCCGCCATTGCAGGGCGGATTTTGATGGCTTCTTCCCTCCTCAATCCGAAAGCGGCTTGCAACCTCAGGCTCATTCGAACCATCGGGTTAGGAATTCGCCTGAGTGCTGAGTCGTCCAGTTTTGGCACCGGCGACCGTCGGCCAGTCTTCCGTTCAGGAATTCCGTAGTAGACGTTCTCTCTTGCGACCACATTTCGCTTATCGATTTTCTCCGCCCACCAGCGCACCGCCGACATTCGGTTCTTAATCGTCCCAGCGGAAACGCTCGACGTCAGCCAGTGCTTGGTCAGCGCTTCCACGTGTTTCGGCTTCAGCGATTTAGCCTGAAGTCCTCGAAAACCCAGCTGGTGCAAATCATTGGCGACGAGGGTCAATATGCGTTCGCGACCCACCTGGGTTGAGCGGCTACCGTCTCGATTCCGGCGGCACAGCTGTTTCAATTGGTAGTTCAGATTTCTCAATGGTGTAGAAGTATTGGGTTAGTGTTTCTGACCTATCCGTCGCCTTAGCGAACGAACCCCAATGGGACAAGGTCTGGGGACACCACTCCCCTTCCATCTGACAGTGCCTGAGTATCAGGCAACGCCGGCTCTCCTCGTAGAGGATGGTTCCGGCGCGAACCACGCGTCCTTGCGGACACAGTTGTTAAATTTGGCATCACAAATGATCACCTCCTTTTACGTAGACCGAAGTCGATTTGATAGTAGGTGCACAAAAAATCTGCGCGATTGGGATACGACCGAAGCCGTATAGGGCATGAGCCCGAAGCGTTCCTCAGAGCCGCTGAGGAGCCGGTTGTGGGATTGACTATACGACCAGATCACTCGCCCGTACCGGAAAAATCCGGGCCGAATGTCACGCAGTTGTTAAGGTTGCGGCCCGCGTCACTACACGCTGCGCGCGTAGTGACGCGGGCCAGAGTTGAGGTCGTCGTCTTCGCAAACCAGGGGTAAGTCTGACGAGTCACTGCGGTGAATCGAGGGAATCGAACTCAATCATCTGCGGAACGGCGAGCGGGCTAGCAGCCGCAAAACCTAGTGTGATTCGTTTGGGTGTCTAGATCGAACAGAAATCGGGGAGCGAGACCAACGCGACCGAACCAAGAAAGCTCAGCTAACGGGGGAAGCACATTTTGGTCGGGTAAGGGCCGGGCGACGGAGACTCAGCGAGCGGCAGATTTTGGTTGCCTAAGGTCCGCGTCCATCTTTTCTGTGTTGCGAAAACTGCGACGAAAAGCCCGGTAACGAGCCGATCGAGTTTTTTTCAGGTCTTTTAGGCGAGAAAAAACTCAGGGAAGGCGTTTACGGCGTTACTGTTCTCATTGAGAACAGGTGTATATCCTCCCGTCGTGGGATCGGGAACAGAAAAAGGGGAAGGGAGCGGTCGGACGACCACAAGGGAACGAGACTATATTGAAACCGATCTGGAGTCAATATGTTCAATTAAATCAGTTATTTAGCAGAATGCTAGAAACTCTTCCGGCGTTCAAGATGCCGCTGTCCTATGGGTCGTCAGCATCAAAAAAATCGGCGGCGCCACTGCACGATCTCTTTAAGGCTTGCGGGCCATCTTGGGTAGGAAAAACTCCGAAAACGTCTCACCGGACTTAGCGGTCTCAATGAGACCGGGTCCCTATTCCCCCGCTTGAGGGTCGTGACATGGGAAAAGGGAACGCGGTCGAACGACCACGACCTCTTTACAGTACATCGAAGCGTGTTTTGCTTCAATACCTTTAGAAAACAATTATTTAGCGAAATGCTAAATCACAACCATTGATTCGGACAGTTGAGTTGAGAGTTACTCTTCCTGTCTCCGCGTTTCCATCCTACGTCGCTCGCTGCAGCTAAGTTGAGATAGTCTTAGTCCGCTACTAGAAACGAAAGCGATCATAGGATCCACGCATTGAACGATATTGCGAGTCTAATTCGCCGCTGGCAGGCCGGCGACCAGCAGGCTGGTGAAGATCTTTGGAAGCAGGTATACGCCGAACTGCGGCAGATCGCAGGCCGTCAGTTTGTCGATGAACGTCCAGGTCACACGCTCCAGCCCACGGCATTGGTTAGCGAAGCGCTGGAACGCCTTTACCGACTGGACCAGATCCAGTGGCAGGACCGGGCTCACTTTGTCGCCATGGGCGCCCGAATCATGCGCGAAGTATTGATTGATCACGCTCGCCGTCGGGGCGCTGCAAAGCGGGACTGGGGGTATCGGGTAACCTTAACGGGACAGCTGTCTCCCGAGACTGGTGGTCAGCTGGATTTGCTGGATCTCGATGACGCCATGACTCGTCTAGCAAAAATTGATGCCACCAAATGCCAGCTTGTGGAGTTGCGGTTCTTTGGTGGCCTGACCAACGACGAAACCGCGGCGGTCCTGGAGATTTCGCCGACCACCGCCAAACGACAGTGGCAGGCCGCCCGGGCCTGGTTGTTTCGCCAGCTTAGCAGGCAAGGGGCCGAGGCAACGCAACTACCAGCAAGCCCTGGCTGATGGATCTGGAGCTGGAATCCGCGGCGCTGGCCCTCTTCGAGCATGGTCTTCAGACACAACCGGCCGACTTTCTCGCCTGGTTGGAACAACAGGGCGCCTCCCCGGCGATCAATCGCGCGGTGACCGAATTATTGAATGCTCACCAGCAATCGCAGGGTTTCTTGGCCCCTAAGGCCCCATTAGTCATGCCGGACCTGCTGGGGCCCTGGCGTCTGTTAGAACGTCTGTCCGAAGGCGGAATGGGTGCAGTGTTCCTGGCCCAAAGGGCC
Organism: Pseudomonadota bacterium; assembly: GCA_039033415.1. Lineage (NCBI taxonomy): Bacteria > Pseudomonadati > Pseudomonadota > Pseudomonadota bacterium. The sequence goes on from JBCCCR010000007.1 coordinate 217,506, forward strand.
GACGACACCTATCAGCAGCGGGTGGCCATCAAGCTGATTCGGATGGAACAGGCGGCAGGCTCGCCCACAATTAAACGAAACCTGGTACAGCGCTTTGAGGCTGAGCGGCAAATTCTGGCGCGCCTCGACCATCCCAATATTGCCCGCATCCTGGACGGCGGGCAGACCTCTGATCAGGAGCCGTACTTGGTGATGGAATATGTGGACGGGCCTGACCTAGCCCGCTACGTGAGAACCCGCAAGCTAGGTTTGGAGGCGGTACTCCGTCTCATGATCAAGGTCATCGGTGCTGTGGCCGAAGCGCATCGAAACCTGATTGTGCACCGGGATCTCAAACCGGAGAACATTCTGGTAGCCGAAAGCGGGGAGCCCAAGCTGCTGGATTTTGGAATCGCGAAAATTCTTTCGGACGAGCTCACCGAACCCCGAACCTCGACAGTCACCGCTATGGGCGCCATGACGCCGGCTTACGCTAGCCCCGAGCAAGTCAGACTGGAACCGATTACCACCGCCAGCGACATCTATTCGCTGGGTGTATTGCTGTACGAACTGCTTAGCGGACAGCGGCCCTACGAGTTACGCGGACTCAACCCAGTGGATGCCCAGCGGATGGTCTGCGACACGGCACCGCCACGACCGAGTGTGGCTATCATGCGGACCCCTGCTGTTGATCGGGCCGCGCCTCCTCGCCGGCTGAAAGGTGAGCTGGACAAGATTGTTCTGAAGGCGATGCACAAGGACCCCCAGCATCGCTATGCCAGCGCTACAGCCTTCGCACAGGATCTGATGCAGTTTCTGGCCGGCCGCCCGGTGCAGGCCCGAGGGGATTCTCTGGCGTACCGACTGCGAAAATTTGTTGCCCGCAACAAGTTGGCCGTATTTTCGTCTGCCGCCGTCGTGCTAACGCTCGCGGGCGCAACCTGGAATACGTGGCGGCAGAACCAAGCTGTGGCTGATTCCGCCAGTTCGGCACAACAGATGAACGCGTTCTTGATTGATGTGCTGGCTAACGCCGACCCGTTCACTGCCGGCCGTGAAACCACCCTAAAAGAGGCTCTGTACGCAGCCGAAACTGAAATTGACCAGCGCTTTGCGGATCGCCCATTACTCGAAGCTGAGGTCAGGCACACGATTGGCTACGCAGCCCTGAGCCGCAACGACCTGGAGCAGGCTGAACGGTTGCTGAGTCGCGCCGATCAGCTTAGGCGGCAGGAGCTTCCGCCGGGAGCGCCGCAGCGCGCCGCCAGCAGCAACGCTCTGGCTTGGCTGAGTGTCAATCAAGGTAAATACGGCGCCGCCAGACAACGCTACCAGCAGACACTGGCGGACATAGAGCGCGCTGGGGGCACCGACGACAGGATTTATGTGACGGCGCTCAATGATTACGGGTTGATGCTGTTAACCCACGACGAGCAGCCGCAGCGTGCTCTTGAGTTGTTTGAGAAGGCGCGCCGATTCGCGCTGTCGCCTGGAAGCAAGACGCCAGAGACAGAGCTGTCTTCGATCATCAACAATCTCGCCAGAAGCAATGACCTCCTAGGCAATGTGGACGAGGCTCTTGCGCTTTATGAGGAGGGGTATGCACTTGCGGTCAAGGTATTGCCGCCTACCCACCCAAACCTTGCTTCCTACCTGAACAACCGAGGGCAGCTGGTCTTTAACAAGGGTCAACAGCGCGAAGGGCTTGAGCTGATGGAGGAATCTCTGGCCATGCGCCGGGTCAGTTTCTCGGGCGACCACCCTAGCGTCTGGCTGGGCTTGCTGAATTTGTCTACTTTGTCGGCTAAAGCGGAAAGATCGGATCGCGCGCTGACTCTGGCCCGGGAGGCGACAGCGATGGCTCGAAGGCTTTACCCCGAAGCGCATCTGAACTTGGCTATTTCTTTGATTCGCGAGTCCGCCAGGCTGCAGGAGTCAGGATCGGCGCAGGACTATGTAACCATGCTTAGCGAGGCAGAGATGATGCTCGAAGAACTTGAGGGCAACAACGACTATTGGCTGACGGAAATCACTGAGGTCCGGCAGGCAGCCGCGCCGGCCGAAGAAAAGAAACCCGTTAACCCATAGAGGTTGGGCATTCAGTTGGCCTCCAACGACTCCTTATTTCTCGCCAGCTTGGAAACGTTGTCCGGAGACTCCAGCTGATCTATGGCCCCGCGTAGGTCACACTGATTTGCAGCACGACCTTCGCCCTCACGCTCGAAAGTGTTGATAACGACATGGCACTGCTTGCCACGACGAGCGGCTTTTTGCACCACCCGGGCGTTGGATGAATCGTTGATTGACTGCTACCGGGTCACTTCTATCTCCCAGATCCAGCCAGAGCCGAATCGTTCCTCGAACCAGGACAAGCTGGTTTCCAGATCGCCACACCGACCGGATAACCCCAGTCGGCGATCTGCCTGTGTAAGTGGTACTCCGAAGCCCGTGTCAAAAGGCGGGGCACTGTTGGAGATTCGTGTCCCCCAGAAAAATGGGTCGTAACCGTTGTAGGCATTGAGCTGGAATCCCGTAGCACCCTGTACCACCGGCACTATGACCGTGGCATTAGCGCAGAACCCGCCGCCATCCCGGGGCTCCGTGTCGATGGTGTAAGTACCGAAAACGATGGTGGGATCCTGCTCAACACGCACCTCGGCGGTATCGCTGCCAATCAGGATATTGCTCAGGTAGACCTCCACCGTCACCGTGTCCGAACCCTGTTGACTGATGTCTCCGGTGTAGGTGACAGTTTCCCGATCCAGCAACAGCCCCTGGATCACATCAATGTTGCCAACGCTGCTTGTTGATGACCAAATGAACCGTGGATCAACACCATTGGTGCAGTCTTCCATCCTGTTGAGGGAGTCCTGTACCGAGCCGGTCAGGTCAATGCTGGCGCCAGGTTGCACGCTACTGACGCGCGGCGTGAGCTCGATCAGTGGCCCCTCGATTTGAGCTTCGGTGCTGGCATCGCCCAGCGGGCCGGATCTGCGCCCATCGAATCCCTCTGCGGTCACCGAAATTGGTACCGAGCCACTGCCGGCGGTAGCGAAGGGCGAAAACTCAATCATGGTTGACTCGGTAACCAGCTCGCTGAACGATGACTGGCCGCTGCCATCAGCAGCAATGAGTTGCCCGGTGTCAGGCGGTACGCGATATCGATACCGAACCGTCAAACCCTCTGTGTCGGCGTTGATGCCGGCCGTAAAGGCAGCGTTTTCTGAGCAGGTAGCGCGGCTTTGTTGCGCAGTTAGAAAGACGTCCGCTGGTGTGACAACAATATTCCAACGTTCGGCGGCGCTGGAGTTGCCGAAGGCGGCGCCGGCAACGGTAACGTCGATACCGGTCAGCGCTGCATCAATAATTCCCAACGCACGCAGCATGCCGCGCGCGCGCCGGAGATAACCCTCAAGATCATCAGCTTCCAGATTTCGCACATGAAGAGCCTCAAACAGTAGCTCGATCATTCGCTGCCGCATAGCGCCGCTCCCCAGCGCCGCACTGATACCGATCCGGGCAGCAGCCGCAAATTCGCCCTGGAGCAGCGCATTCTCAAAATCGGCATTGGCGATCAGGCCCAGCAGGTCCTGCACCAGCGCCGCACCGGCTGTGCTGCCGAGAACGGTATCGATTCGTTGCGACTCTCCGGGCAAGAGGACGTTGATGATCACCGGCAACACAAGATCACGAACGATGAAGTTGCGGTTAATACTGGTGGCCTTTTCCTGTTGTGCTGGTGACAACTCGTTGAATACGCCCGGTTGAAGGCCAGCGCCCACCACAACCACCTCGTACAGCATCGAAAACCACCTCGTACAGCATCGAATCAACGTCGTCCTCTAGCGGCAGGTATTGCCGCTCCGTAAGCGTCGGTGTGTAGGCGATGGGCAGAGCGTCATCCAGACCGACCAAAATCCGACCCGCGTCGGCAATCACCTGCGGCAGGGTCTGCAGGCCGGAGATGGCGTTGACGTCAAACTGGTCTGACAGGGATGGACAATTGCTGTTGGAACCAGCCGCGACATTACCGCCGCCAATGTTGCAGCTTACTCGTTCCAGGTAGGCAAATGCCGGACGCCTCAAATCGTTCTGGACCACC